>NZ_JAWYAJ010000142.1:0-5903 GCF_034124845.1 Robinsoniella sp. | reverse complement strand
TGTAAGACGCCCCAGAGCGTGTCTGCAAATTCATCAAGTTCTGGTTATCTCACAGATTGTAAATTTGAGCTTTTCTTCCAGATATTTATTAATTGCCTGAATTGCAGCTTCCACTTCCGAAATTCTGCCGGTAAAAATTAATGTACCGCTGAATCTGTCAATAAATCCCAGATCAATATTAGCTGTCTTTACTGCCATATCCCCAGCAATTACAGAAATTTCTGCAGGGCTCATACTCAAGATTCCAATTGCCGCACGCTGATAATCCAGTTGTGGATCTAACCCCAATTTTCGGTATACAATTGGGTCCGGGCTGGCTATTACATGTGCCAGAGTAACCTGCTTGCCAGGTACCAGTTCCTGTACGATACGCATTTTATGCTCACCGGGCGTATTAAAATCATCTAAATTCATCCTGTACCCCTTCTCTGCTTTTTACTTCCACGGCTGCACACCAAAGAAACATATCTGTATGCCATTTGGCTGTTGCCCCGAGGACCAAAAACCTCGCCGCCTGGGACTGGAGCCTGTTTGAAAAAGCATTTTCCAAACACGCTCAGGTTTCTGATTTTCGCACCATTTAATACTCTAATAATACAACAAAATCCCACATAATACAAGACAATTTTAAAGTTTTTTCTTTTGTTTTTAATGGTTTTCAGAGTACATTTTTAGTTGCTATAAGATCCGTCTGTGTCCCTGCCACATTTTTTAGAATCACATCCCCAATGTGTACGGGCGCCTGTACTTCGATTCCCCGAATTGCCTCCATGCAGCTGAAAATTTTATCTTTGCTGATATCTGTTTTTGTTTTCACGGATACCCTTGCCATACTACCGCCTTTTACTGCTACAGTAGAAGTGACGATCCGGGTAGGATGAGTACACTCTTTCCTGCCGTATGCCTCACCCCTTTTACAGGATTGCCCTTCCACCTTAAGCACCTGATCGCCATCCATTGTCACCGTCAGAGCGCACCCCAGCGGACATCCGATACAGGTTAATTCTCTTTCTTTCACAATTATGCCTCCTCAATCTTTACGGTAATGCACTTAAGGTCTGGAAATCCGGACAGATCAGCCTTTTTCAGTTTCAGTTCTTCCATTTCTCCAGGTACCATTATTTTTTTCTTTTTATGGACAATCCGTTCTTCATCAAAATACATGCTGATGTATTTATTCTGATATACATCTCCAACCCGGAAACGCAGAATCAGCATATCTTCCATATTAGCTGTATAAATAAATTGAGGGACGGTATAGCGTACACCCTGTGCCGCGGTAATTTCTATAGGGTTCGCTTCTATATGTTGATCTATATGTTGATCTATATGTTTTTCACCTTGACCTATATGTTGCTCTTCATCTTGATCTTCATATTGCACTTCAACTTGATTAACTTGTGTAGGTCTGGCTTCCATTTGTCTATCTTCCCTCAGTCCTCCCGCAAGATACTTTGCAGCTGCTTTACCGGCACAGGCAGCTTCCTGGGAAACATAATCCACCAGATCATGCACGTGCAGGACATTGCCGCATGCAAATATCCCGCTTACACATGTCTGCATACTTTCATCCACCTGAGGTCCTGCTGTTGCCGGAACCATAGTAAGCCCCAGATTCACGGACAGTTCATTTTCGGGGATTAAACCCACCGATAATAACAGGGTATCACAGGACAGATATTCATACGTATCTGCAACAGGCTTTTTATTTTCATCTACTTTTGCTATAGTGACTCCGGTCAATCGATCTTTTCCGTGAATTTTTACAACCGTAGTGCTCAAACGTAGAGGAATTTCAAAATCATCCAGGCACTGTACGATATTACGTTTTAGCCCTCCGGAATAAGGCATTAATTCTGCTACCAGTTTTACATTTGCCCCTTCTAAAGTCATTCTTCTTGCCATAATCAGCCCAATGTCACCGGAGCCCAGAATTACCACTTCTTTTCCCGGCATCCGCCCCTCGATATTCACCAGCCTCTGGGCAGTGCCCGCCGAAAAGATTCCCGCCGGACGAAATCCCGGAATATTAAGCGCTCCTCTGGGTCGTTCCCGACATCCCATTGCCAAAATCACAGCTCTGGCACGAAGACGGATAATCCCTTCTTTGGGATTTACTGCCGTAACCTCTTTATCCCTTGTGACAGAAAGCACCATCGTTTCCAATTTATATGAAATATGGAAATCCATTATTTTCTCAATATATCTGGCTGCATACTCCGGTCCGGTCAGTTCTTCCTGAAAAGTGTGCAGCCCAAAACCATTGTGAATACACTGGTTTAGAATTCCGCCAAGTTCATTTTCCCGTTCCAGGATTAAGATATCCCGGATTCCATTTTCTTTGGCTGCAATTGCTGCAGCCAGACCCGCAGGGCCTCCGCCAATTACAATGATATCGTACTCCATATTATCCCTCCCTCTTGCTGTCTGCAATTAGATTGGAACCTTGCCCGGACTTGACAATGTTTTCCTGGGGTATGTCAAGCTCCCTTGCTAGAATCTCCATAACCCGGGGTGAACAAAATCCTGCCTGGCATCTTCCCATACCTGCTCTTGTCCGGCGTTTGACACCGTCTAACGTTTGCGCTCCCAGCGGTCTGTGAATCGCATCCAGAATCTCTCCTTCTGTAATGGTCTCACATCGGCATACGACTCTTCCATAGGCAGGGTTTGCAGCGATTTTTGCATATGCCTCCTCTATATCCATATCTCTGATAAAACGTATCCCTTTTCTTTCCGCCTGAAAATCAGTCTTTTTCTCTGCTTTTAATATTTTTGCAGCCATTTCTGAAACCATAACGCCTATGGCGGGCGCACTGGTAAGACCCGGTGAGTCAATTCCTGCCACATTGATAAATCCCGGTGCATCTTCTGCCTCACCAATGACAAAATCCCGTTCCCTTTCATGTGCACGAAGTCCGGCAAAGGAAGTAATCACCTGACGGACTGGTACTTTTTCGGAACTTTTCAGTGCCTTGTCAATTACCTGTGCAATTCCCTCTGCCGTTGTGGCAGTATCTTCCCGGTCTATTATATTTTCCGCCGTAGGCCCTATCATTAAATTACCGTGTACGGTAGGGGTAATTAATACACCTTTTCCCAGATTGGTAGGCAGCTGAAATACCGTAGTATTTACAAAATCTCCCGCCTTTTTATCCAGCAGGCAATATTCCCCTTTTCTTGGTACGATCGTAAGCTTTTTGCTGCTTACCATATTGTTAAACAGGTCTGCATTTACACCGGCGGCATTAATCACCAGCTTTGCTTCAAAATCTCCGTTGTCGGTTGCAACTCTGTACCCGTTACCCATCTTCTTAATTTCCTTAACCTGGGTATTAAAATAAAACGCCGCGCCATTGGCAAAAGCATTTTCAGCCATTGCGGCAGTCAATTCAAAGGGGCAGACAATCCCCCCTGTAGGCGCATATAAAAATGCCAGAACCTTATCTGAAATATTGGGTTCTATTTCTTTCATTTCAGAACCTGTAACAACACGCAGTCCCTTTACCCCGTTTTGCTCGCCCTGTTTCTTGAGCACTTCCAGCCTGCCAGCCTCACTCTCTGAAAAACACAGCACAATAGAACCGTTTCTTTTAAAAGGAATGTCCAGTTCCCTGGCTGTCTCCTCCATCATCTGGTTTCCCAGAACATTTAACCTGGCTTTTAACGTACCCGGTTTCGCATCATGCCCTGCATGGACTATTCCGCTGTTTGCTTTCGAGGTACCGCAGCACACATCCGGTTCTTTATCAAGCACACAGATATCCAGCTGATATCTGGATAACTCCCTGGCAATGGAAGAACCAATTACCCCTGCCCCAATTATAATTACATCCATCATGCTTATACCCCTTGCAGATCACAGCACTCCTGTAATACTGCCGCCAATGTGGCTTCCTTTCTGTGTCTATTTCCTTTCTGTTTTGGAATCAGCCAATACCCTTTTCATTACGTTTAATATCTGTTCCTTCGTTCCGTTTACGGAACCCTGAACCATCCCGGGCTTTCCACCGCCCTTCCCGTCCAGATCGCGGTTCATCTCACCTGAAATACTCCTTACATCCAAGATCTCACTGCCAAGTACATACCGGTATCCATTCTGATCGTCCCCCACAAAGCATCCGCTGATCCCATCTGTTTTTCCAACGGAAAGATTAACATATTTTCGCATCATGCCGCTGTCCAGATCTTCTTCAAAGAGAAGCATTCCGATATGCCCGTCCCCGCCGTCTGGTATTCTGCCTGCTTTTTCTTCTATGTATTTCCCCTGAAAGTAGATCATCCTGTCTTTATCATGCTGCAATTCTTCTTTCTGGCGTAATACCGCCTCAGCAGACAGATCTGGTTTAGCAGACAACACTACTGATATTTGATTTATATTCCGCTCCTTGGTCCGATAGTCATGCAAAGCGCGGAATCCGCACAACATGCTGACTCTGGTTCCGCCCTTGTATTTTTGTGCATCCACAATCTTAATCATCCCAATCTCACCTGTATAATTTACATGAGGTGCACAGCAGGCGCATACATCTACACCTGGAATGGTTACAATCCTTACCTGCCCTTCAATCTCAATTTTACTGCGGTATTCCAACTTCTCCAGGTCCTCTTTTGCTGGATAAGATATTTCCACTTTTCTGTTGGAAAATGCTATTTCATTTGCCTGATATTCTATGTCCGCTAATTCATCCGCATTTAATGCCCCATCAAAATCCATTGTTACTATTTCGCTGCCAAGGTGAAATCCCACATTGTGCCAGCCAAACCTCCTGTGCACGATTCCAGAAATAATATGCTCCCCGGTATGCTGCTGCATCTTAGAAAAACGTTCCTTAAAATCTATTTCCCCCAAAACGGATGTTCCAGGATGAATAGGCTGACTTGTGATATGATACACAATCCCATTCTTTTCCCTGGCATCGGATACCGGAATCCCGTTGAGAAAACCACGGTCTGCGCTTTGTCCGCCGCCTTCCGGAAAAAATGCTGTTTTATCTAATACTATTTCATAGTAGTCTTCCTGCTTTTCGCAAGCCAGAACTTCTGCTTCAAATCTCTGTATATAACTGTTTTCGTAATATAATTTTTCTGTCATCTTCCTGTTCTCCTGCCTGTATCATTATGTTTCAAGTATAACGCAATTAGATTTCTTTTGCCAGTGGGATTGTATGAAATCATGATAAAATTGCGGAATTCACGCTCATGATGAAATCAGTAAGCGATACCGCAGCTGCCAGAAAGCAATTTTAAAACACGCTCCAAGCCAGATGGATACATTTACAAAAGCATCTTACTTGACATTCCCCTTTCATCCGGCTATACTGTTTATATTACAAATGTAGTATCTAAGGAGGATCATTCATGAAAAAATTACCGCAAATATCCGAGGCTGAATATGAAGTGATGAAAATCGTATGGAAATATGCACCGATCAGTACCAACGAAGTTACGGATAAGCTGACTAAGACTACTACCTGGAGTCCAAAAACAATTCAGACATTATTAAAACGGCTGGTTCAAAAAGAAGCTTTAACCTATGAAAAAGAGAGCCGTGTTTTTGTATATACACCACTGGTTCAGGAGGACGAATATCTGGATCATGAAAATGATTCTTTCCTGAAACGGTTTTATAATGGAAATCTAACTTCTATGATGACTAACTTCCTGGAAAAAGATAACTTATCTGAGGACGAAATCCAGGATCTGCAAAATCTGCTGAGGAAGAAATCCCTGAATGGAGGTACCCATGATTGATACTCTTGGCATTCGCTTCTTAATCATCAGCGCAGCCATCTTAATATGTGTATCGGCGATCCTGCTGGTTAAGAAACTTTGCAAAAATCATCTGTCTCTCAGGGTGCAGTATAATCTGTGGTTTTTACTGCTGATCATACTCGCATTGC
>NZ_JAWYAJ010000141.1:3918-16524 GCF_034124845.1 Robinsoniella sp. | reverse complement strand
ATGATAGTGGATGGCGATATCCAGCAGAGAAGATATGCCAAGCATTATAGAACGGTTTAAGCGGTAAAGGGCTGCAACATCCTGATCTACTTCAGCGTATTGGTAGGACTGGAATTCCACATAAGTTGCCCAGCCTTCACTGTATCCGCCAAAGTTTAACAGGCTTCTGACCGGGTCGGCGTTGGCACTTCCGGAATAGATGGTCTGGTATAAATGTCCCGGATAACCCTCGTGTGCCAGGGTGGTATAAAGCTCAAGCCCGGAATAGTCAGATGCCTGGTTGATATAAATTACATTGTCAACGAGATTATCAATAGGCGGAGACAGGTAAAATGCAGGGCTTAAATATTTCTCCAGAGAACTGTGGACGTATTTCACGTTAACGTTCACCTGAGGAGACGCAGGGAAATCATCAGCCATTTTCTTCTGCAGGTCATTTAAGATTGCTTCCGGTGTGGAGGCAGCCATGCCTGAGACAGAAGACAGGAGAGCCGGATTTTTTGCCACAAGAGTCTGTAATTCGGTAAAGTCTGTCTGGACCTGGTCCATCAGGCGTTTTTGGATCTGGTCAATGGATGCGGTGGAACCGGTTGTATCCTTCACCAGGTATTCATAATATTTCTTGCCCTCAGGAAAATTACATAGTCCGGCGTTGTTTTTGCCGGTTCCTTTTAAGGCAGTCAGACCGGAAATCATATTTTCATAAGCTGGAATGACTTTCTTCAAAATAATATCTTTGTGCCGAACCTTAAAGTTGGCGCATTCTTCCGGTGTGAGATCCGGGAAGGCATCCACCTTATCATTAAATATTTCTATTAAAAAGTTGTTATCCGGGTCAGCAATAAAGGACTGGCATTGGGCAATTATGGCATCTGTGTTGGCATCGCTCATAAATAAGCCGGCGGCAGATTTTGCTTTTTCAAACTCCAGAAGGGATGCATAGTATGTATCCAGTTGTGACAGCAGAGACAGATATTCATCAATGTCCGCCTTTTTGTTAAAGGTATATTCAGCAAGGAGAACGGGCAGCTGTGCCTGAGTGCCGATTGTGGGTCCCAGTGGTTCTGCATACAGGGAAAAATCCTTGCCGTTGTTTTGATTTTTCAGATAGTATGCAAGTATGTCATAGGTCAGCTGATTGTCTTTGGAGAGTTTCTTATAAGAAATCTGATTCAGTGCCTCCTGATAATTTTCAAGGACAGCGGTAGAGGTTGCGAGGGATTCTTCATCAGCGGCTCCAAGTGTTACCATATAATCATCAATCCCGAAAGACTTGGGGTCCGACAGGGTGTAATGAAGATTCAACGTGTTGGAGGTGACTTCATCCACAAACATGTTGTGGGTAAAATCTGTGAATTTGCGGTTTTCCTGATAGTGGAAAGAACTGTTGATGTAGATGCCGAAAGAGATCAGCAGTAACAGGGAAGCCGGAATCAGCAGGAAGCGAAGAAGAGACGCGGGGTTGATTTTACGCATAGGGTTCACCTGACAATAGGGTCTTTAGTGTAAAGATATGCAAGAAGACATGCAAAAATTACCATCAGGGACACGAAAAAAGAAGGAGATGATAAACGTATACGTATATAACTGGGTAAGCCGAAGGAAGACTGTTCACATGCTATAAGGAGGTATTTATGAAAAAGTATGGTTATGTAAGAGTATCTACAAAAGAACAAAATGAGGACAGGCAGATGATTGCACTGTCAAGGTGGGGAGTTCCAAAGGGTGACATCTATATGGATAAGCTGAGCGGAAAGGACTTCAACCGTCCCCAGTACAGAAAATTATTAAGGAGGATTAAGCCGGGAGATCTGATTGTAATCAAATCCATAGACCGTTTGGGAAGGAATTATCAGGAGATTATTGACCAGTGGAGGGTAATTACAAAACATAAAGGGGCTGATGTTCTTGTTCTGGATATGCCGCTGCTGGATACGCGAAAGGGAAAAGACCTGATGGGAACCTTTATTGCAGATATGGTGCTGCAGCTTTTATCCTACGTAGCCCAGACAGAGCGGGAGAATATCAGACAGAGGCAGGCGGAGGGAATTGAAGCTGCGAAGATCCGCGGTGTGCAGTTCGGACGTCCATGTAAGGATATTCCGCCGGAATTCAATACTGTCCGGTCCAGATGGGAAGTAGGAGAGATCAGCGGCAGAGAAGCGGCGCGTCAGCTTGCAGTTACACACAACACGTTCTTTAAATGGATTAACTCGATACAACCATAAATTTGGCGAAAAATGTAGACTTTTTTATCCAGTAGTTTTTGAATTATACATAGATTATAAATTAAGCGATGCCTTCCATTCAGACCTATTTTGAGCCGAAGAAAGAGGAATACAAGCCCAAAAAAATTTTACCACGATTGGTAAAAAAAGTCTGATTATTTATCCGGATATAGATAAAAAGAAAAATAAAGGATGGAAATGAGAAAATGGAAGGTAGAAAAATGCCATATGATGATGCAGTAATGGAAAAAATGGATATTTCAGTTTTATGTATGGAAACAATTGAAAAATATCGCAGCTGTATGAAGGCGAAGACACCGGATGCACCCTGTCTGAAGCTTCTGATGCCGGAGTTCCTGGTTAAGCTGGCCGTATTAAAAAGAGAGGAAACGGATAAGCTTGTCCCTACCATAGCAGGTCTTCTGATGTTCGGAAAAGAATCCTTTATCCGGGAAGAGTTTCCCAATTACTTTCTGGATTATAGAGAGGAAGTGCAGGGGGTAAGGTTGGGATGGACTTATCGCATGACCTCGGATGACGGTAGTTTCAATGGAAATATTTATGAATATTATAATTATGTTATGGGCAGACTAGTTGCTCATGGAGATCATGAATTTGCGGTAAACAAGATGAAAAATGAGGATGATAAAGATTTGGTGGTAAATGCTCTTAAGGAAGCGGTCAGCAATGCCGTGATCCATGCCGATTATTACGGCCGCCAGGGTATTGTAATCAGAAAAAAAGATAACCTGCTGACCATATCCAATCCCGGCAGACTGCTGATTCCAAAAGAAGAAATACTTGCAGGGGGAATCAGCGATCCCAGAAACCCCACAATATTTAAACTGTTTAATCGGATTGGAGTGGGAGACAGGGCAGGAAGCGGCATGAGCCGGATATATGAGGCGTGGAAAAACCAGGGCTGGCCAAAACCGGTATGTGAAGTTAATTCCGACCCATACAGAGTGACGCTGAAACTGGAGGTATATTAAAGGGGAATATGAGAGGTTCAGGAAAACTCCCGTTATTTTTCTTTCGTACTTGACATCCCACATTCATTGTGATAGCCTAACTACATATAGACAAACGCGATGACGAAGAGAGTACATCTGATGCAGGCATTACAGAGAATTCCCGGCTGCTGAGAGGGAAATGTGAGTACGGATGGAAGATGGCTTCTGAGTGGTGCACCGAACATGAAAAGGCAATTGTTTGCAGAAATGATTCAAACTGCCCAATTTGTGCAAGGCTGCAACGGGAACCGCCTGTTACAGCGGTGTAGTGTACGATCAGGAGATGGTATTTCGGTACCAGGTGCAGCGTGGCGCAATGCTCTGGCAGACCTGGGGATGTGCACTTGCAGAGGTTTGTTTCGCGAGAAATGAATGAAGTGAAGTGGTAACACGGGATGATAACACCCGTCTTCTCAAATGGGAAGGCGGGTTTTTTTGCGCATTTTACCGGTTGGCATTTAGAGCGGCATTCAAAAGAATAAGAAAGGGATTTATCATGGGAAAAGAAAAATATTATATGACTACGGCGATTGCCTATACTTCAGGCAAACCGCATATCGGCAATACCTACGAGGTAGTGCTGGCAGACAGTATTGCAAGATTTAAAAGAGCACAGGGCTATGATGTATTCTTCCAGACAGGAACGGATGAGCATGGTCAGAAAATTGAATTAAAAGCAGAAGAGGCTGGTATCACCTGCAAAGAATTTGTAGATCAAACTGCCGGAGATATCAAAAAGATCTGGGATATGATGAATACCTCATATGACAAATTTATCCGTACTACCGACGAAGACCATGAAAAACAGGTACAAAAAATATTTAAGAAACTGTACGACAAAGGCGATATTTATAAAGGCCATTACGAAGGAATGTACTGTACACCATGTGAATCATTTTTTACGGAATCCCAATTGACGGACGGCAAATGTCCTGACTGCGGAAGAGATGTACAGCCTGCAAAGGAAGAAGCTTATTTTTTCAAAATGAGCAAATATGCGGACCGTTTAATTGAGCACATCAATACCCATCCCGAATTTATACAGCCGGTTTCCAGAAAAAATGAAATGATGAATAATTTTCTGTTACCAGGACTTCAGGACCTCTGTGTATCCAGAACTTCTTTTAAATGGGGAATTCCGGTTGATTTTGATCCAAAGCACGTGGTATATGTATGGCTGGATGCTCTTACAAACTATATCACAGGCATTGGCTACAACTGCGATGGAGAGAGCACAGATCAGTTTAAAAAGGACTGGCCTGCAGACCTGCATCTGATTGGAAAAGATATTATCCGTTTCCATACGATTTACTGGCCGATCTTCCTGATGGCGCTGGACCTGCCTCTTCCCAAGCAGATTTTTGGTCACCCGTGGCTGCTGCAGGGCGATGGCAAGATGAGTAAGTCCAAAGGTAATGTGCTGTATGCAGATGAACTGGTAGATTTCTTTGGCGTGGATGCAGTACGCTATTTCGTTCTACATGAAATGCCGTTTGAAAATGATGGTGTTATTTCCTGGGAGCTTATGGTGGAAAGGATGAATTCTGATCTGGCGAATACCCTTGGAAATTTGGTAAACAGAACGATTTCCATGTCAAATAAATATTTTGGCGGTGTTGTCGCAGATAAAGGGGCAGCCGAATCGGTAGATGAAGAATTAAAAGCAATTGCACTGGAGGTTCCGAAAAAAGCAGCGGAAAAAATGGAAGAACTTCGTGTTGCTGACGCTATTTCAGAAATCTTTACCCTGTTTAAACGCTGCAATAAATATATAGATGAAACAATGCCATGGGCGCTGGCAAAGGATGAAGCTAAGCAGGACCGTCTGGCAACGGTGCTCTACAATCTGGTAGAAAGTATCAGCATCGGGGCATCCTTACTGGATTCCTTTATGCCGGAAACCTCCGGTAAAATTCTGGCACAGTTAAACGCAGAAAAAAGAAGTCTGTCTGATATGGAACAGTACGGCATTTATAAATCCGGCAGCAAAGTGACGGAAAAGCCAGAAATCTTATTTGCACGTCTGGACATGAAAGAGGTAATGGCAAAGGTAGAAGAACTGCATGCTGCCAAGGAAGAACCAGAGGTCCCTGCAGAGCCGGTAATTGATATAGAAGCAAAAGCAGAAATCTCTTATGATGATTTTATGAAAATGCAGTTTCAGGTTGGTGAGATTATTTCCTGTGAAGAGGTAAAGAAATCGAAAAAGCTGCTTTGTTCCCAGGTTCGTGTGGGAAGTCAGGTAAAACAGATTGTTTCCGGAATTAAAGCCAATTACAGTGCAGAAGAAATGGTTGGAAAAAAGGTCATGGTACTGGTGAACTTAAAGCCTGCAAAACTTGCAGGTGTGATGTCTGAAGGTATGCTTCTGTGTGCTGAGGATGAAAATGGTGAACTGGCTTTGATGATCCCCGAAAAGAAAATGCCATCCGGCGCGGAGATCTGTTAAGAAAAGTTTAGAAAAGTAAAGTGAGAGGCTGTCCGAAGGCAGCCTCTTTTATTGCGTAAGATAAGAATCATATCCCTCAACTATAAATCTTTCCATTCATATTCGGTCATGGGCATTGGTCTGCTGAAAAGAAAGCCCTGTACGGTTTTTACACCGCAATTTTCAAGTACTTCCAGTTGGGCTTCACTTTCCACACCTTCTGCTACTAACTGGATATTCAGTTTTTTGCAGACATTTACAATTGCCTCTACGATCGTCTGTGCATTTTCATTGGAGATAATATCTTTTACAAAACCCCTGTCTATTTTTAAAATATCAAATTTTGCCGTTGCCAAAAGTGCCAGATTGGAGCTTTCGGCGCCAAAATCGTCAACGGATACCCGGAATCCTGCTCTTCGAATCTCACTGATTTTATTTTTCAAGCTTCTAAAGTCAGTTGCGCAGGTGCTCTCCGTAATTTCAATCTCCAGATATTCCTTAGAAATATGGTACTTACGGACAATGGATTCCAGTCTTTTCAGGAAATCATCCTCCATAAAAGTACTGCGGGAAAAATTACTGGAGATGGGGAATACTAATTTTTCCTGGCTCTGCCATTCTTTTTGCTGGGCACAAACCATTTCAAAGACATAAAAATCTATTTTACTGATCTGATAGGAACGTTCCAGCAGTGTAATAAACTTATCAGGAGACTGGATTATCCCATCGTCATCAATGAAACGCACTAATGCTTCCGCTCCGACTACGCGGCGGCTTTCCAGTTCAATTTTAGCCTGCAGATAGACTTGGAATTGTTTGTTTTGTAATTTTTCCTCTAATATCCCTGGATTAGTCAGAAAATCTAATACATCATTGCGGTGCCGGTATCGGCCTGTTTCTTGATGGTTATGATAAAATTCTTTCTTATCGGCATACATATTTTCATCAGCCGTTTTTATAATGGCGCGGATATTATGGCAGTTCTCTTCCCATTTGTATCCGATAGCTGCCTTGCATTCATCGTGAGAAAAACTGTATTTCAGTTTATGAATATTTTCTGTGAAAATCTCCTGACTGATATCCGTACAGATGATTAAAAATTCATCACCACCTATGCGGTAGAAAGAACCATTATCAAAGCTGTTCTGCATTAATTTGGCACATTTTTTCAGCAGATTATCTCCCTGATCATGTCCGTAATGGTCATTTACCTCTTTTAATCCGTTTACATCCAGATAAACGATTCCGATGGAAATATCCTTTTCTTCCAGGTTGTTCAGATCCTGGATATATCGGTTACGGTTATAAAAATCAGTCAATGGATCCAGGTAGCTTAAGCGGTAAAGGGTTTTTTCATCCTCGTTTCTGCGTATGGCAAGCATAATGAAATAGCGAAGCGTTTCCAGGAAAGGAACTGCACTATCCATTAAACCGGTAAAGGGATTATCCAGGCCCATACAGCCGTCTAATTTTCCTTCCCGCTCCAACGGTACCAAAATGACACTTTTAATATCCTGCAGGGACAAAAAGTCATATTCCGGTTTCATGGATGCTTTAATATTTTCCAGATCATTGATTACGACATTTTCTTGGTTCTTGAACATATTTATCCAGACGGTGAAATCTGACTGGGGCAGATTCTGGAGATTATCTATCTGGGGAGAAATACCTTCACTGCACCATTCAGCAATATTTGTCAATCTGTCATCATGAAATAAAAAGACGTAACTGCGTTCTGCCAAAAATAACTTCCCAACCTGTTTAAGTACGTAGGAGGTGGCTTCTAATGCATCGTGATTCCGATATAACTCCCGGATACAGTCCACAAGAATGTTATCCCGTTCCAGACGATTTTTCAGTTCATTTTTTTCATTGGCGGCATCAGTTATATCAAATGCGATCTCCATCCGGGCGGCATGCCCTTCCCATTCCATCAAACGGTCTTTTAATAAATAGTGCCGATTGGTAATGGGGTTAGTATGCTCCCAGGTATAATTTTCATCTTTTTTCAGAGACTGATTTGTACAAAATGGACAGGGTGAATCAAAGCCCTGCAGTACTTTATAGCACTTATTATGCCCCTCTTCGTTGATCTGAAAAGTCTTCTTCCCGGCTTCATTGATAAAGAGCAGTTCATAGGTATTAATGTCTGACACATACATCAGCTCAGAAATTTCGTTCATGGGAATCAGCAGTTCTTCGAAACGTTTTGAAAGCTGTTCGCTTTTTAAACGATTTTCATTTTCCGATTCAACCAGCTTTTTGCGGCGTTTATTCTGTAAATGAGTAAAAATTGCGCATAATGCTGCCAATATGATAAACAGCAGTGTCATAATAAAAAATGTATTCCTGGAATTGAGCACCATTTTCTCGGTATATATCTCAGCAGCCTGTACAGTCTGGTCTGCCAGGTAAAAATAGTCTTCACTCATTTCAAATAATTTATCGCCGGATACGCCCCCACCCCGGTAAAGATTAATCTCCTCCTTAAGCGCGTTCCATTCCATCATCATTTCATCCAGCAATGCCTGATAATTACTGTCATCCAGCCTGATCAGATTATATTCTTCGCTTCCCTCACTCAGTCCGGCGAGTATATTGTCCAGATGTGAGATTAATGTGTCATCGGTTACATGATCAAGTTCTTTCTTAATCAGCCTTTGGGTAGCACCCCGGATAATCCCGGTATAATTGATAATACGCGCATCTCCCTGAAGATTCGTGATAGAATGGACAGACTGAAATCCGGTTACTACCAGAGCAGCGCATAATACAAGCGGTACGGCACCGCTGCGTAGTTTAACAAAAATTGTCTTCACTTTGAATCCTTTCCCAGTGTCTTATCTTGAAATTTTTCCTGTCAGTATTTTATAGTAAAACCTTTCTGGGGATAACAAATGCCTAAACCGGTATAATCATAACCACCTCAAATGTATCACCCATATCATTTAATTCTATTTCACCTTTGTATTTAGCCACAATTTCTTTTACATTTGATATGCCAAATCCATGTCGTTTTTTATCTGCTTTATCCGTTATAAACTTACCGTTCCTGATGACCGGCTGATTTGCTTTGGTGTTAGTAAGAGAATAACTGAAATATCCGTTTTTAATTCTTGCTTTAATTTCAATCCGGCGTTTAGATTCATCCGGTATTTTTCCACAGGCCTCCAGTGCATTGTCCAAAGTATTGGAAAAGATACAGCACAGATCCATATCCTGAAAACACTCCAGTTTTTCCAGGCAGATTTTCGTATCGACAGAAATATGATTCTCTTCCATAGACTTGATCTTTTGGTTTAATACCAGGTTAATCACCGGGTCCGGCGTATAGTTTTTCAGTACAGATCGGTTCAGGGATGTAAATACAGACTCAATGTAAGCGTGAGCCTTTTCATACTGGGTTTCTTTCAGAAGCCCATCCACTACCTGCATATGGTTGTTCATATCGTGGCGGATTTTTCTTGTATTGCGGTGTTCCTGATCCAGGATATCATAATAAGCTGCCTGCATCTGGAGCTGTTTTAAATCGGACTGTTCCTTTAAGGAACGGATAACGGCAATGATCAGAACAAGTACACCGATATTTGTAATGATGGTAGTGCAGGCACCAAGTACGATGACAGCCACTTCCCCGGTTTCCATCTTCAGCACAACCAGAAAAGTCATAAAAAACGCAGCAGTACAAATGATATCCATTAAGAGCCACATCCGGGATGTAAGCTGGTTCAGACTGTTTGCAAGCCTGTTTTTAAATAAAAGATATACAGCCATCCAAAATAGAAAAGTGACCGGAATGGTAAAACGCGTTTTCAGCCCTTCTGTACAGATAATGCAGACCGCAGTCATTATGGGATAAAAAAGAACCACAACGGATACCCGGCTGATAATGGAGCCTTTAAAGCATATCAGGGTTATCAGAAGAAAAGCCGCCAGTCCATAGGAGATATTTACTAAATCCGCCAGAAATATGACATTAAAACAAATATATCCCAGGATCAGCATAGCGGGAATCTGAACCAGCCGATGGGTTCTTGGCTGAATAAATAAGCGAATCAGATGAAATACAAAATATCCCACTATTATTGAGGAAATCAAACCGACAATTGCCATCAGCATAGGAACCTCCTAATGAAAAGCTTGTTATTTAAGTAAAGATGTGTTAAAGCATTGATTTTGCAAAAGTAATCATAACCTCTTTTGTTCTCTGGCGGCTGATGGGAAGCCGGATAGTTTTAAGCAGAAGCTCCTGCCCCTCAATGCCGGATGCATGGGTCAGATTTGCCAGATAGCGCTGATGGATCCGCATAAAGGCAGGGGGTACCTGTGCCTCCAGATCGTTTAATTTTCCATAAAACTCATAGTTTTCGTTCCTGGTAAAAGCCGTAACTTTGCGTTTGTCACTGGCGAAATACAGAAGACTGTCCCAGGGGATTTTAAAAGTTCCCTGTTCACATTCCAGGAGAAAGAAGGAATCCCCGGATTCGTTCATATTTTCCAGCGCAGTATCTAACACGGCTTTGATTTTTTCTTCTTTAAATGGTTTCATAATATAATTTAATGCCTGGACTTCGTATCCGTCAAATACATAATCTGTAAAGCCGGTGACAAATACCAGGTTTACCAGTTTGTTTTCTTTTCGGATTGCCCTTGCGGTTTCAATACCATTTAACGCTTTCATCTCCACATCCAGAAAAATAAGGTCATAACTGCAGATATCACTTTTCAGCAGGGATTCTCCGCTGCCATATTCGTATATATGATAAGCTATGTTTTTTGTTTTTAGAATTTTCCCCACCGCCTGTTCAAGCAGATACCGCTGCCGGATCTCATCGTCACAGATTGCAATATGTATCATTTTAAATCGTCTCCCTTATAATTCCGGAATTTAAACTAATTCAATTTCCAGACAGATCATGTGATACTGTGGAAAATAAATGATTACTTTGATTTTAGCATAAGATTGCTCTTTTGGGAATAGGCGGAAGAATGTTTCGTCAACCCTGTATTACTAAAAAAACATTGTACAAAGTGCACAATAAAAACCAAAAGTTACAAATAGGATACCAAAGATTACATTGAAAAAATCTTCGAATTGAACCCCGGCTGGTTCCGTGATAATGTGGGTTCATGAAGCAGAACAACATAAAAATAAAAGAATATAGAGATAGAAGAAAAGGAGAATTACCATGTTGGAAATAAAAGAATTACACAAATCATACGTTACCGGAAAAACGAAATATCAGGTATTAAAAGGGGTTGACTTGAAAGTAGAGGAGGGCGAATTTGTGGCTGTAATGGGTCCGTCGGGAAGTGGAAAGACCACACTTTTAAACTGCATTTCCTGTTTTATTCCCTATGACAGCGGTGAGATTTTACTGGATGGGGAAAAGTTAGCGGCACTGAAAGAAGAAAAAATGGCTAAGATCCGCAATGAAAAGCTGGGATTTGTATTCCAGGATTTTATGCTTCTGGACGGTTTGACTGTATTTGAAAATGTTTGTATTCCAAAGGTTATTAAAGAGGAACCATACCGGGGAATGGAGAAGAAAGCCAAGACTTTGTTAAATCTCTTCGGGATAGACGATATCGGTCATAAATATCCGGTGGAGATATCGGGCGGGCAGAAGCAGAGGACGGCAGTGGCAAGGGCGCTGATGAATGATCCTCTTATGATCCTGGCAGATGAGCCCACAGGCAACCTGGACAGCAGGTCCAGTGAGGCGGTAATCCAAGCATTTAAACAGGCACAGAAATCCCTGGGAGCAACAATTTTCATGGTAACCCATGACAGCTTTGCAGCCAGCTTCTGTGACCGGGTAATCGTAATGAAGGATGGCAATGTATTTACGGAGTTAAGAAAAAACGGCAGCCGGAGAGAATTCCTGGATGAACTGCTGGTTGTATTAAAGGAAATGGGCGGTGACGATGATGACAATGAATAAGATATTCAGCAAGCTTAGAAACTACAATAAAAAAAATTATGTACAGATGGTATTTTGCGTGACGCTGTCTGTCATGTTAATTACCTCCTATGGGATTATGATGTTCAGCCCTACGGTTATGGAGGTACTCCCGGAAGGGGGAGATTCCAGGAAACAGGCTTATATGATTTTTGCAATTGCATTAATCGGATGTTTTATCTTTACGATATATGCTGCGGGATTATTTTTCAAGTACAAAAGCAGGGAAGCGGGGGTATTCCTGGCGTTGGGAACGAAAAAAAGCCAGCTTCGAAATGCACTATTTGCAGAGATCGGCATTATCCTTTCCGCATGTACGGCGGCAGGCTTAGCCTTAGGGGCTGTTGTATCATACTTCGTATGGCAGATGTTCTGCGTTCTGGTAGTGGATAACAATCAGATGAAGTATCAGGCTGATGTCACGGGCTTTATCATCGGATTTGTATTTGCGCTTGTAATATCCACCTGCATTATGGGAATGGCAGTTCGTTTTATTAAAAGGACAAATCTCATGGATGTACTGAATGATCATAGAAAGAGCGAGCCTTTAAGAGATGTAACGAAATTATATGGCATGCTTGGTATTGTCTTTAGCATTATGGGATTTGTGCTGGGGTATGTGGTTCCTGTCATTGTTGCAGAGATGGGAGTGCTTCTTCCTTCCGTATGGAGTGCAACTTATATGTTGTCACTTGCAGGTATTTATATGGTAATCACCTATGCCATCGTCCATCACGAGCGTGGAAAAAAACCTCAGAGATACTACCGGAATATCATTTCCGTAAACATGATGAAATTTCAGGGAAAACAAACTGTTCGAAATATGTGCATTATCTCTCTGTTGGTGGCAGCCAGCCTTTATGCCTGCTTCTATGCACCGGGTATGCTTTCCGGTATCAGTGAAATTGACGACAATCCGGTGGACTTTTCCATTCCGTCAAAGGTATCTTTCCGGGAAGTAAACAAAGAAGATA
>NZ_JAWYAJ010000141.1:0-3908 GCF_034124845.1 Robinsoniella sp. | reverse complement strand
TACCGGGATATGACAGGAGAAGAGATTCAGGTGGAACAGGGAACGTTCTACCGGATTACATTTCCACAGCAGCAGAACGGATTCTGGGATAAGTTTGAGGATATGGATCTCATTACAAATCCTGTGACAGAAGAACAGATGAAAGTGAAATTTGCAGGCACAGCAGCATATGAACCTTTAATGATAAACGGAGTAAACAGCTACATTCTCAATGATGGGGATTACCGTGAAATTACAAAAGAACTCCCGGATAACAGGAGGTATCATCAGATCTTATTCAACATCCGGGACTCCGAAAATGCCTTTGATTTCTCCACCGCATTGTATGCTGAAATCCTGAAACGTGCGCCAAGAGAGATGCAGGTGCAGTCCGGCTATGATGAATACCAGGAACAGCTGGCAATAGAAGCAGGAGAAGAATACAGTAATGACCAGCAAATGGAAATGTCCCCGGACAATCCGGACCTGATGGGATACTGGAAGTTCTACCCCAACATGAAAGTCATGAAAGAGAAGACCTTTTTCCAGACCAATGCAGTGTTTTTCATGCTGTTCATCTACGTGGCAATCATCTGCCTGGCAGCGGTGGGAATTATAGCTTATACCAGAAGCGTAACCATAGGAATGAATAACAAACAGCTATTTGACGATCTGAAAAAGCTGGGCGGCAATCACAAATATCTGAAGAAGTGTATTACAAGCCAGCTCATGAAAATCTACGCTTTGCCGGTGGTTATCGGAAGTATTTTGATCTATATCTTTACCCTGATGACCTACAAAGGCAATGATGGTGTGGTATCGTCTACGGAAACCTGGGCGTTGGGAGTGGATTTCCTCCTGGT
Source organism: Robinsoniella sp. (assembly GCF_034124845.1). Lineage (NCBI taxonomy): Bacteria > Bacillati > Bacillota > Clostridia > Lachnospirales > Lachnospiraceae > Robinsoniella > Robinsoniella sp. The sequence goes on along the minus strand of NZ_JAWYAJ010000141.1, from coordinate 3,066 downwards.
GCTGGGGGTTAGTGTGTATATGTATGTGATTTACAGAGCGTCATTGAAAAAGATCGAGGGGATTATTGGTAATAAAAATAATTAAGAAAATATAGGAAGTATAAAGGAGGGCAAACGCGTCTGTCATGCGGTTTTGCCCTCCTGATTTATTGCATAAAAATGATTTATGACATACCGTTATACAGTCGGTAAAAAATAATTTAAGCAGTTTGAATCTGGTGAATAGTATGCTATTATAGTACTAATACCTCCCATATATTGATATCAGTATGGTTATACATAGCGTGTGTTGTCATTGCAATTATGCAATTCATGAATGAATGCGGCGAGGATATTCATAAAACCATGAAAGGTAAGAAAGGAGGAACTATGGCAGGCATAAAGGACGTGGCAAAGCGTGCCGGAGTATCCATATCCACAGTTTCAAATGTATTAAATAAATCAAAATTTGTCAGCCCTGATTTGCAGAGAAAAGTGGAAATTGCTGCGAAAGAGCTTGCTTACAGACCGAATCCGGTAGCGAGAAGCATGAAGAAGAAGAAGTCAGGAACCATAGGAGTTATAACTGCTGATATGTGCGGGCTTTTTTATCCATATATTGTAAAGGGAATCTATTCGGTAGCAAATGAAAAAGGATACCAGATCATGATCTGTGATACCCAGGGAGTCTATGGAGAGGCGGCGGCAATTGAACGGGAGCTGGAGAAGTTTAAAAGTCTGATTACCAACCGGGTAGACGGAATCATATTTGCATCTGTCGTGCCGAAGAGCGGACAGGCTAATTATCTGAAGAAGCTGAAAAATCTGGCGGAACATGATAAGAAGATTCCGCTGGTCAGCATAGAGCGTGATTTTTCGGAATTTGGGATCGATTCTGTGTTCTTCGATGGGGTTACCGGGGCTAAGATGGCAGTCAGACACCTGATCGATGGAGGCTGTAAAAGGATTGGGCATATATCAGGACCACTTTTTATGAGTATTGCCACAGACCGTGCACTTGGGTACCGGGAAGCGATGAGTGAAGCAGGGTTAAACGTAGATGAATCTATGATAGCGGAAGGGGATTATTCCCATCAGAGCGGGTATGCGGCGATGAAAGAACTGCTGAAATCCATGCCGGATATTGATGGCGTATTCAGCGGGAATGACCAGATGGCAGTAGGCGCATTAAAAGCACTCCGGGAACACCATATAAAGGTTCCGGAAGAAATAAAAATTATCGGGTATGACGATGTATTTATATCAAGTGTGGTGGAGCCGGCTCTATCCACAATCCATATCCGCAAAAAGCATGCCGGGATTGAAACGGCGAAAATACTGTTTGACAGAATTGAAAATGAAGATAAAACAGAAGTAACCAGAATGCAAATGGAATCGCGTCTGGTTGTCCGCAAATCTACGGTGAAAGATGCACCGGAAGATTGGATATTGTCGGATTGGTAAGAGAAAAATTAAGGACACCTGTTTCAGAGGTGTTCTTATTTTTTTGTAAAAAAGGGGAATACTACTTATTAGAAAAACGTTTTGCTGGTTTATTCAAAACAATCGTAAAAATTCCTTAAAATAACACAAACAGACAAAATTGCAACGCAAAATCCCAAAACAAAAGGGGATTTTCCTGTAAAATAATACTAAAAATGAAAATAAAATTTTGAATATATTGTATAAAAAATAATTATTATAAAAAACTCCATTGACAGAAAAACGTTTTTCTGATATTCTTGTGTCAAGTTAAACATATGAAAATTAAAACACAACAAAAAACTATACCAAATGTACAAATACTGGAGGAGGTTTTCACAAATGGATAAAAAAGAAGTAGTGGAACGGGCACTTGAGCAGGGAAAAGGAGTTTTGCGGCTGGTACCAACCTGGGTACCCAGGTCATTTTGCAGGCCGGGTAAACGGATAAAACTGCATCCCGATGATTATTTTATTCTGGGGCAGAGAGGCGGCATTGATGAACGGTGGTTTGCTTCTACAACCTGGGCGGAAAATGGTCCGGGCACACCTGAGGATGAGGGATTAAGCTATATCGCAGTAGATGAGGAAGGGAAAGAAAAAGTCCTTCTGAGAGATGCAATCGAGCTGACAGGTCCCACGATTATCGGTGAGACCTTGTGGAATAAGTATCACGGCTGGGCGATGTTTTCCAAATTCTTCGACAATGCAGGACCGCTGCCTCACCATATTCATCACCGCAGCCAACATGCAAAACGGGTAGGGGCATCCGGCAAGCCGGAGATGTATTTCTTTCCATCCCAGCTCAATAACCATGGCGGAGAATTTCCATTTACATTTTTTGGCTTCAATCCTGAGACAACAAAGGAAGAAGTGCTGGAAGCTTTAAAGAAATTCACAAAAGGAGACAACAATATCCTGGGATTATCCAGAGCATATAAACTGGAACCGGATACAGGGTTTGATGTACCGCCGGGAGTAATGCATGCACCTGGAAGCCTCTGTACCTATGAGCCGCAATTTGCTTCTGATGTTTATGCCATGTATCAGTCAGTGCTGTTAAATGGACAGATCGTGGGAGAGGACCTTCTCTGGAAAAATACGCCTCACGAAGAAATTGGAAATTATGATTATCTGCTGGATGTGATTGACTGGGAAGCAAATGTGGATCCTGATTTTCACGAAAAACGATATATGAGGCCTGTTCCTGTAAAGCCTGTAGAAGAAATGCTGGCACAGGGCTATATAGAGGAATGGATCTGCTATAAATGTGAGAGCGTTTCGGCAAAACGGCTCACGGTATTGCCGGGACAGACCGTAACGATCCGGGACGGAGCTCCATACGGGCTGATCTGCCTGGAGGGGCATGGAAGGTTTGGAGCCTGGGAAATAGAGTCACCTGCGTTGATCCGTTACGGAGAATTGACCCACGATGAGTATTTTGTTACTGAGAAAGCTGCATTGGAAGGGGTTACCATTACAAATCCTTCTGATACGGACCCTATTGTGATTTTAAAGCATTTTTCTGATATTCCGGATCTGAAATTATACCAAAAACTGTCTTAAAAGTTATTTTGTAGGATTTGTTTTGCATAGTGATAAATA
>NZ_JAWYAJ010000140.1:0-2977 GCF_034124845.1 Robinsoniella sp. | reverse complement strand
TTTTCATTATTTGTTTGTGCCTTGAGCGAAGCGAAAGGAATGTTGAGAAATATGATTGATATCCATGGCCATATGCTGCCGGGATTAGATGATGGTGCGTCAACGGTGGAGGAAGCCCTGGAGATGATCAGCCTTGCTTATGACAGCGGTGTTGCAGGAATTACTGCAGTAGTGCATGGTAACGGTTCTTTTGAAGGGGTGGAAGAATATAAGCAGAGGATCAGAAAATTGCGGTACATATTAAAGGAATTGGAAATACCGGTTGCCTTATATTCCGGAATGGAAATCTGTATGGGAGAAGGCGTTATAGAGAAACTTCGGCAGGGAAAACTGCTGACGTTGAATCAAACCAGATATGTATTAGCAGAGTTTTTGTTTGACGAAAATATTGAGTTTGTATTTGATTCTGTTTATCGTCTCCAAAAAGAAGGTTATAAGGTTATTATCGCCCACCCGGAAAGATATTATTTTTTTCAGGAAGATCCTGATCTGATTTATGATTTCGTCCGTCAGAAATGCCTTATGCAGATAAATAAGGGGAGTGTCTTAGGCGAGTTTGGCAGCGAGGAACAGAGACTGGCTTATCAAATCTTAAATTCCAATCTGGCTCATGCAGTAGCCTCGGATGCGCATGGCACCAGGTATAGAAATAGCAGCATGACAGAGATAAGAAGAATATTATGCCGGGAGTTTTCGGAAGCTTATGCAAAGCTTTTGCTGATGGATAATCCGGCCAGAATCTTAAGGGATGAAGATATTTTATAAAAGGAGATATTATGAAGTGGTTCAAGTTAACAATTTGCGTAATATGGGCTGTATCTATTGTTTATGCCTGCTTATTTCTATTTCAGATGAACAGGCAGAGAGATACGCAAGGTCCTAAGCTTACGTGTGATTTAAAAGAAATAGAGGCAAACATAGGCGACAGCCCACAGCTGTTGAGGAAAGGAATTACGGCTTTCGATCAGGTGGATGGAGATGTTTCTGATACCTTGATGATTGAAAACATTGAAAAAGATTTAAAGGGTGCAGACAACGAATTTTACATATCATATGCGGCATTTGACAAGTCTAGCAATATCGGACACTTAACTAGGAAACTGCGTTATCAAAACTATCATAAACCGCGTTTTTCAATTGAAGAACCGCTTCGGTTCGCTCAGAGTGACAATATCTTTCTGTTAAATTATGTAACGGCAGAAGACTGTATTGATGGGGATATCAGTCCTTTCGTTAAAATAGAAGGTGCAGATAAATTTGAAGACAACCCCAAAGCCGGAATATATGACTGTATGCTTACTGTGACGAACAGCGTAGGTGACGAGGCAAGACTTCCGGTTAAAGTGGAAATCTATGAGGACAGCTATGAGGAACGTACTTTTAAACCCCAGATTATACTGAAGAAATATATTTCCTATTTAAATACAGGGGATAACTATGAACCGCTGGATGATGTGGATTATGTTTTCGACCAGACAAATTTAAGTATTGATTACGGTCCCATGATTTCGGTAGAAGCAAGTGGAGAGACTAAAGAAGTAACGGAGGCAGAGGTTTTAAAAAAGCCCGGAAATTGGGTGAATATTTCTAAGATCAACTGTACTTCAACTGTCAATACAAAGGAAAAAGGAGTTTATTCCACAATTTATTCTTATACATCTGAGGACGGGGCATATACCTGTAATGCAGAACAAGTTGTGGTCGTGGAGTAGGGAGGCAGACATGAATTTTAGCAGTAATTACAACGCACGGCCCAATCTTGGCATAGATTACAGAGCAATACGCAGAGCATTGATGAAAAATGGCATATACATTCTAATGTTAGCATGTATAGTCGGAATTTGGGCTTATATTATTTTAAAAACCTATAAAAGTGATCAGTATGTTTCCAGAATAAATATGGTGGTTGTATCCAGGGATAATTCCAGCGGATCTTTAAATGACTATAATATGAACAGCGTAGTAGAAAGGTGCGCCAGTGCATTGAACAGTGAGGTATTAATCAGCCGGATTAAAGAGGATTTAAATCGTGATGCACTGAGGGGAACTTTAGAAGCAGCGGTGGTAGAAGGATCAAACATGATACTTTTAGAATCGCGGGCATCGGATGCGGAGCATTCCTTTTGTATTTTAACATCAGCTATAAAAAATTATCCCAAGGTTTCTTCTTATGTAACCGGTGGTTATCTAATGGAAAAGATGGGAGTACCTGCTACAGAACGGATTACGAAAGAGGGCAGCCAAGCAGGATATTTTGCAATTATTATATCCTTGCTTGTTTTCGTAACAGGCAGTGCTGTTATAACATTTGGAAGTATTTTTAACGGAAGAATTCAAAATCCAATACAGGCAAGGCAGAAAATAGATGCGGATTATCTTGGAGAATTACTCTATGAAAAAAAACAGGCAAAAAAAAGCATTTTGCTCACGAATCCCACTGTAAGTTTTGTATATACCAGAAATCTGAATCGGATTGTAAATGTGTTTCAGCGAAAGATGAAAAGCCGTGATGCTAAAAGTGTTATGATAACCAGTGTTTTGGAGAATGAAGGTAAATCCACTGTTTCTGCAAATATGGCATTGGCTTTGGCTATGCAGGGAAAAAAGGTACTGTTAATTGACACCGATTTGAAGCGTCCTGCATTAAATAAGATCTTTGATAAAAAAATAAACCCGGATAAAGAAATTTCATCATATCTGAAAGGTATCAATACATACAGCGATGTAATTTCACTGAACAAGGAGTTTGGATATTATTATTGTTTTGGATCGGTCAGCGTGGATGATAGCTGCAGGGCATTAGCATCGGAACGATTGAAACAGCTGCTGGAGCAGGCGGCTCAGGAAATGGATTATATAATCCTGGATTCACCGCCCTGCGGACTTATGCGGGATGCAGAAATTTTCGGGGAGGTTATAGAACAAACGATTCTGGTTGCCCGGCAGAATATGGTTAAGGCAGCTGTGCTCAACGATA
>NZ_JAWYAJ010000139.1:0-1627 GCF_034124845.1 Robinsoniella sp. | reverse complement strand
CATAATATACCTGGTTGGTTATATCTCTGAGATACTGCTTTGCCTTGTCTGTACTCCCCACTTCCAGCAGGCTGCCCAGGCACAACAGATGATTTTTTATATCATGCTGATACCCCCTGATTTCCCGGTTCATATGAACCATTGATTTATAATGATTTACCTGGTTCTCCATCTCTTGTTCCAGAAGCTGCTTTTCTGTTTCCAGAATCTGCTTTTCCATTTCTGCATTCCGTTTAGCGATCTCCGCCCGTTTGCTAAGCTGGGACACCATAATCTTGAATGCCTGGGAAAATTCCCCCAGATACTGGATCTGTATATTAAAATTTCCTTTTGCAACCTGCATTGTCTGCCATGTGATATGGCTGAGCTTAGCCTGTAAGTCTTTTAAGGGACCCAACAGCGGATTGTCCCTTTCCATTTTCCTGTCCAGAATGCCATCTGCCATCTCCCCTGTGTATTCATATGCCTTCATGACGGAATTGCCCAGAAATACTAAATTTTCGGAGAACTCCCTGTATTGCAGATCCAGTTCCTTCGGATCCAGGTAAGCAGCAGACTGGTTATACAAAACATGATCCACATATTCCTGCATCTGTTCTAAGTTCTTATCCATAAAACATCACCTGCAATCCTGAATTTATACGTCCTTTACAGCCTCAAACCTGCAGACGCGGTCCCCCTTTGCCCAGCAGTCAATTTCCGTAACCGTATAGGACTGACCGGTATATTCCTGCAGTATGCCGTTGAGAAATCCCTCATCATAATTGCAAACAGCCATTCCCAGTACCGGAAGGCCGGAGCAATCCACATCCTCACTGATTGTAAAAACCGCTTTTCGGTTTCCTTCATCAAAAGCTTCTATACGCAGAATCCCTATCTTGTACTCTGACAAAATATTCTGCAGATGGATCAAAAAAGAATCCCTTTCCAGTGACAGATCCAGGACCTTTTTTGCAAACTCCGTCCCTGCTTTTTTTCCGCATTCCCGCAGTATGCGAATGGTCTCTTCCTGACCAAATTTCTGCTCTAGTGTATCCCTCATGCTGTACATAAATAAGCGATAAACAATTACCGGCATTTCCGAGCCCAAATTCTTTCGCCCGGTCCGCACATCCCCCAGAATTTCCAAAGAATAAATATCCGGTTTTCTCTTTTCAAATTTTTGCATCGTAACCATCTCTTTCATTCCCTTACGTTAAGCTGCTGCCATCCGTCTTAAAACGATGTATCCGGCATTTTCAGCTTACATTTGGGTTAATTTGTAATGCAAATATTTTTATAACAAAATTATTGTTATGTTGTAAAAAAGCCTCCTGTTTTGGGGTTAACAATTGCATAGGGTATGATTTTATTCTAAAATTATTGTGTTTTGAGATATTTTATAATGAAAATTACCAGATTTTTCAGATCTTAAAAGAATAGGTTGTTAAGGTCTTTTTTTGCTGTCTGAATATAAATTCAGATACAAAAATAAGAAGGGGGGTGCCAAAATATTACATTTTTCTATTGACAACATCCCTGTAAAATGATAGTATATATCATGATTTTACATATTTTTCCATATGCCGATATTTTTTTACAACATAACAATAATTATGTTGTATTTTTTATTCTATATCTTTATATC
>NZ_JAWYAJ010000138.1:0-10043 GCF_034124845.1 Robinsoniella sp. | reverse complement strand
GGTTTCTAATTGTTCGGTTAGAAAAGCTGATAAAACAGTTAAGGAATCCGAAACAATCCGTTTAGAAATTGTTTATCTTTTTGTTAGCGGCAATTTATCCCCCGGGGTTACAGTATAAGGGCGTAGTAATATTTTCTGAAATTAATAGGTTGTGAAAGCGAATCGGTTTTTTCGGTTGGGCGTACACCTCACAGATTGATTTTTATCAGTTTCTAAAAGATAAAGAAAGGATTTATAAAATAATGAAAAAAAGAGCAATTATAATATTTATGTTGTCCTTAGTTCTGCAAAGCACCCTAACCGGATGTGGACAAAGTGAAACATCACAAGCAAATACAAATATGGAAAAAGTTAGGGATAAGGAAGGGAATACGATGGAAAACAGGGAGCGAAATGCAAGACAAAACAGAGATCAAAATTCAGATCAAACAGAACTCTCAAATATAAACATAATTTCTCCGGATACCAGCATTACAAAGCTGGAAGAAGACTTATCCGTTGTCCGATATGAAGGAGACTACGGTTTTGGCAGTTTTCTGGAACAGGGAGGGGCATCTTCCGATGAGGAAGTTGTAGAGTATGTGAGCAGCCGGCTGTCTTCTAATCTTCCGGAACTTCTCTTTGGCGGGAATCCATTCGGATGCAGTACTCTGTCTGTGAAAAACACAGAAGATGGATATCTTTTTGGAAGAAATTTTGACTGGAATGCCTGCAATGCGCTGATTATCAGTTCCCGGCCTGATGAGGGATATGCATCCATATCCACGGTCAACATGGATTTCATACAGGCAGGAGGGCTCGATATTTCTATTCTGCCAGATCATGTGCAGGCAGCTATTGCTTTGTATGCACCACTTGACGGAATGAATGAAAAGGGACTTGCGGTATCTGTGAACATGATTGAGGATACGGATACCATTGAACAGAATACCGATAAACCGGACATTACAACGACAACCGCCATTCGTATGCTTCTGGATCAGGCAGCAGATGTCGCGGAAGCATTGTACCTCCTAAGACAGTACGACCTGCATGCCTCTATGGGGATGATGATACATCTGGCTCTTGCAGATGCAGAAGGAAACAGCGTTGCAGTGGAATATATAAATAATGAAATGGTGGTTACGCAGACTCCTGTGGTTACCAACTTCTATCTGGCTGAGGGCGAAAAATACGGCATTGGAAGTACCCAGTCCCATACCCGGTACGACCTGCTCCAACAGGCACTTACCGTTAAGCAGACCATGACAGAAACAGACGTAAGAGATGCACTGGACAGCGTCAGCAAAGACAATTTTGGAGAGTTTGAATCCACCGAATGGAGCATCGTAATGAATCAGCATACAAAAGAAGTGACTTATTACCACCGGGAAAATTATGATAATGGGTATTCCCTCACCGTCCAGTAGAAAGGAGAAGCAGATGAATTACGCCAAAACACTGCTGGGGTTATACCGTTTCAAAAGGCAGGCAAAACTCAGCCCAAAACAGATGCACGCTCTGCAGGATAAAAAATTAAGGCAGATGCTGCATTTTGTCTGGGACCACTCCGTTTATTATAAAAGGACTTTTCAGGCGGCAGGAATTACAGAGGCTCAATTGGATGAACTTCCACTTTCCTGCTTCCCAACGATTGACAAGCAATCTTTCCTGGAACATTTTGATGAACTGGTGGTTCCTCCTGATTTGCGCCAGCGGGGCCTTCGTGAATTTGATGCCGCGGAATCTTCGAAACAAAAATTATACAAAGATAAATACCATGTGGTTCATTCTTCCGGAAGTACAGGCAGACCGGGTTACTTTGTATATGATGAACATGCCTGGAACACAATGCTCCTTGGCATTATACGTGCAGCACTCTGGAATATGTCCATGCCGAAGATACTTTCGCTACTTGCAAAGCGCCCCAGGATCATCTATATTGCAGCCACAGACGGCCGATATGGCGGTGCCATGGCAGTAGGCGACGGGATAGACGGAGTGGGTGCCAGCCAGATGTATCTGGATATCAAAACACCTCTTAATGAGTGGATCCGGCAGATAAAAGCATTTAAGCCCAATATTATTATTGGATATCCTTCTGCTATTAAAATTTTAGCAGAGCTTGTAGAAAATGGAAATGCAGATGTGGATGTGGTGCGGGTAATTTCCTGTGGAGAGCCCCTTGGCGCCAGTCTCAGAAAATATCTGGAAGAAATCTTCAAAACAGAAGTAGTCAATTTTTATGGTTCCAGTGAATCCCTCGCTCTTGGGGTGGAAATGAACCAGAAAGAAGGCATGCTGCTTTTTGATGATATGAATTTCATTGAAGTGGAAAGCGGCGTCATGTATCTGACCTGCCTTTATAATTTTGCCCAGCCATTGATCCGTTACCGCCTCTCGGACAGTCTGACACTTAAAGCAGCAGAAGCGGACAGTCACTTGCCTTTTACCAGAGCTATGGGACTGCTGGGACGAAGCGAAGATATTCTCTGGTTTGAAGACGGCTCCGGGAATAAAGAATTTCTGCATCCCCTGGCAATAGAAGGATTCTGTATCGAAGGTCTGAAGGATTACCAGTTCTGCCAGATAAGCCGCGATGCCTTTGAAATGAAAGCAGAAGTATCCGCTCATGCATCCAAAGATTCTATACGCACAGAAATGTTAAAACAGATGAAAAAGATTCTTTCGGAAAAGCATCTGGAGTATGTACAGTTTTATGTGATTTTTGTGGATGAGATCCTTCCCGATCCCGGGACAGGCAAAAAACAATTGATTATCCAAAAAGGAGATAACGGGATGGTTGAAACTTTAGATAAACACTATATATAAAAGTATGACTCACGATTCAATACGCTGGTGTCCCCATTCACATATGGTATTTAAAATTGGCATCAAAGACAAGCCTTTCTCTGTCAGGGAATATTCCACCTTTGGAGGAACCTGTGGATATTCATGTCTCGAGACCAAACCGTCTGTCTCCAGTTCTTTGAGCTTGTTTGACAACATTTTGTGGGTCACTGTATCAAGTGCCTTTTTTATCTCACTGTATCGCATAACTTCGCATTTCCACAGCCAGAAAAGGATATGCATTTTCCATTTTCCGTCTATCAGGGAAATTGCATAGGCAAAGGGTTTAATGTCAATTTCTTCATGGGGGATTTTCATTCTAACTCTCCTTTTAGATAGTATCTATCAAAATAGTGCGTTCTTGTATATTAGATAGACTAATTGTATAATGTCGCCATAAAGATGTCAATGGAGGTTTTTAAATGAAAGTACTGATGTTAAATGGAAGTTCAAATTTAAAAGGCTGTACTTATACAGCATTAACAGAGATTGGAAAAATTCTGAATGAGGAAGGGATTGATTACAAGATTTTCCAGATTGGGGTAAAACCGGTCAGGGATTGTATCGCCTGTAATAAATGCAGCCCAAAGGGATGTATTTTTAATGATGATGGAGTAAACCAATGAGGCGGATGGTTTCGTCTTTGGTTCCCCGGTTTATTTTGCACATCCAAGTGGAAGTCTGCTGTCATTTTTAGACAGAGTTTTTTACAGTAATGGCAAAAGTGAATTATATAAGTCTTTCAGGTATAAACCGGGAGCAGCTGTTGTATCAGCGCGAAGGGGCGGCACCACTGCTTCTTTGGATGCTATCAATAAATATTTTGGAATCGCACAGATGCCAACCGCAGGATCTACCTACTGGAATATGGTACATGGACAGACACCGGAAGATGTGAGGAAAGACGAAGAAGGGCTGCAGACTATGCGCAACATCGGAAGAAATATGGCATGGATGTTAAAGTGTTTTGCGTCCGGAAAACAAAACGGGATTACGCTGCCCCAGACGGAAACAACTTATACCACTAACTTTATCCGGGATTATTCATTCATGTAATATGACGGGATTTACATTTATTAAGGAAAGGAGCTATAAATGAAACATATATTGGTAGTTGTGGGAGGCGGCCGGGCAAATGGGAATACCATGCAGCTGGCAGATGCTTTTATACATGGAGCAGAAGAAGCAGGACATCAGGTGGAAAAAATATCGTTACTTCAATATGAGGTGAAAGGATGTCTGGGATGCAATGCCTGCCGGAATGGAAAACCATGTATACAGAAGGATCGTTTTCAGGAATTGGTACCTAAAATAAAAGAGGCAGATTGTATTGTATTTGCATCACCCCTGTATTTTTGGACCATATCATCAAAATTAAAAGCTTTTATTGAACGATTTTATAGTATTGCGGAAGAAGATGAGAACCCTCCATATGGAAGGTATGAGAAATATCCAGTAAAAGACAGTGCATTATTAATGACATCTGCTGATGATTTATTCTGGACATTTGAGCAGGCGTCCTCTTATTATCAATTTGCTGTCGTGAACTACATCGGTTTTCAAGATAAAGGCATGCTGCTTGCAGGAGGTTGCGGAGATACTAATGGCAAACCGGGAATTGGAGAAACGAATCATTTAAATGAGGCATTTCATTTTGGAAAATTGCTATATTCAGGGGAATTGTAATATTTAATATTTTAAAAACACGGTGATGCTGCCGTGTTTTTTGTTTGCCTGAAATACTATTTGCTATTACAAATTTAGTTTAGAAATATTCACGAATTAGTTTAGAAATTGTTTATTTATTTGTTAGCGCCATGTTATTTGCAGGGGTTAAAGTATAGGCATACCAAACAAAGGAGTATAAGATGAGAAACGCAATCTTACAAGGAAAACAGATTCGTAAAATTTTTGCCCATGGTCAAAGGAAAAACATTGTACTGAATCATATTGATGTGAATATTTACAAAGAGGACTTTACGATTATTATGGGGACTTCCGGATCAGGAAAATCAACGCTTTTGTATACTTTAAGCGGAATGGACCTTCCAACCAGTGGTGACGTGGAGTACAAAGGGAAAAATTTATGCAGCATTTCAGAAATAGAAATGGCGAAAATAAGAGCAAGAGAGTTTGGTTTTGTATTTCAGCAGTCACATCTGGTTAGCAATCTCACTTTATTGGAAAATGTGTTAGTTGCGGGTTATGTAAGTAATAAAGAAAGTGAAACGGAGATTCGGAAACGGGCAGAGACATTGATAATGGAAATGGGTATATGGGAAGCAAAGGATCGGCTGCCATCGGAGACTTCTGGTGGTGAAACCCAACGGGCTGCCATCGCCAGGGCCGTCATAAGCTCTCCTGATATCCTTTGGTGTGATGAACCGACAGGTGCGTTGAACAAATCCAATACAGAAGAAGTCTTAAACCTTTTAAGTGCCCTAAACAAAAAGGGGCAAAGCATTCTGATGGTAACGCATGACCTGCGCGCCGCCATCCGAGGTAACCGGATCTTATATCTGGAGGATGGAAAAACCATAAATGAGCTGATACTGACTCCTTACCAGGAAACCCAGGAAAAGCAGAGAGAGCGCCGAATCAGCAAATGGCTGTCCGAATTGCAATGGTAGGAGGCTTAAGGATGGAAAATAAAATCATAATAAAGGCTGGCATCAAAAAACATAAGGGAAGTCTCTTTGGAATCGCGGTACTTCTGTTTCTCGTATCCTTATCCATTTCCACTGTTTTCACCGTATTTTTAAGGGGCGGGGCGTATATTCGTCAGGAGATGCAGCGTGTGGGATTTGGCAGTCTAACGGCCTGGGTATCCGATGTACCAGATATGGCGGCACTTACCAAAAGCATTGAGATGCAGAGAGGTATGCAATCTACTGCCGTACAGAATCTTATTTTTTCAAAATATGAAGCAAACGGTATGGATTCAGACAGTGAAGGTCAATTAATTCCATGGTCAGCAGAAGAGGAAACCTATCATTTCTTTCGTGATGACCTGTCCGGTTACGGGGAATCTCCTATGGAAATTACTCCCGGAACAGTTTATGTTTCCCCCTCTATGGCATCAGTCATGGATCTGAAAATAGGAGATATCATTACATTTCCTGTGGCAAGAGGAGGAGAAAGGATAAACCTTACCGTCTCCGGATATTATGAGGATCCTTATATGGGAAGTTCGATGATTGGTATGAAAGGGTTCCTGATTTCAACAGACGATTATACATCCATCCTTCAGACCATTCAGGGAGCAGGCATGGACAGCCTGGCAAGAAAAGGCGCCATGATTCACATTTTCACAAATGATGGAAATAATTTCAGCCTATCCGAAATTAACCGGATCCTCAACGAAAATACCCCCATCTCCCAATATACAGAATTTATACATAGTGCCGGTGCTATGGAAGAATTTATGGTGATTCTGCAAAATGCATTCTGCGGACTTCTGGCAGCGTTTGCCCTGGTTCTGCTCGGGGCTTCAATGGTAGTTCTGGGACACAGCATATCAGGTGTCATCGAACAGGAATCAGGAAATCTGGGAATTTTAAAAACCATTGGACTTACCGGAAAGCGTCTGATCTGTCTGCAGCTGATACCCTATTTCGTTACTATCGCAGCAGGATTGCTAACAGGGCTGGTGGCTGCACGCCCAGTGGCTGGATTTATAAGCAGAATGACTCTGACAGCTACAGGAGTTTTGTTCCCGGCTGACTTACCTGCATTGCCATGTCTGGCTGCTTTTGCAGTAATTATATTTCTCCTTGCCGGTTTTACCGTTTTGAAACTGAGAAAGATCATTTTAGTTACCCCGATGAAAGCAATCCGGGGCGAAATGGCCGGGATGAATTGGAAACCGGGCAAGCATGCCAGGATAAAAGCAAAGGGTCTCGCCCTTCACCTGGCTGTACGCCAGCTCCTGTCAGGAAAAAAGAGATATCTCAGTGCCTGTATAATAGCGGTACTGCTTGTATTTTCCGCATCTCTGGCCGGAAGAATAAATGCATGGTTAGGACCGGAGGGGAAAGGCATGATGGATGCTTTTAATCCGGCAGATCTGGATATCGGCGTACAGGCACTGGGGGAATTAAATGCCATGGAAATTGAAAATATGATACAGTCCTATACCAAAATCACCGACAGCTATCTGCTTGCCATGCCAAGCGTATCGGTAGATGGTACCAACTTTACGGCGAATGTGATTACCCAGCCGGAACGGTTCCATATCAGTCAGGGAAAGACCAGCGAGAAGGATGATGAAATTGTTCTGACAGAAACAGCAGCAACCGATTTAAATATAACCATTGGCGACAAGGTGACGGTCAGAGGCGATATAAAAAGCCGGGAATTTACCGTTTCCGGAATCTATCACTGTGCCAATGATATGGGCGCCAATATTGGTATGAGCCGGGAAGGGTACCTTTCCATCGGGCAGGATGACCCACAGCTATGGTGCCATCATTATTTCCTAGAAGATGCAGCTGCAAAAGCAGCCATAACAGAGGCACTGGAAACAGCTTATGGAGGCGATGTCCATATCCATGAGAACTCTTGGCCGGGACTTTCCGGTATCATTACAGCCATGCACGGCCTGCTGGCCTTTATATATGGAATGACTGCCGTATTCATCTTAATTGTAACTGCAATGACCGGAAGCAAGATTCTTACTGCAGAGCAAAAGGATCTTGGAATCTACAAATCCCTGGGCTGTCCCACAAACATGCTTCGCACAACATTTGCTCTGCGGTTTGGCATTGTGGCAATTGTGGGTGCTGTGGCTGGAACGATCCTTGCATCAATTCTGACCGATCCTTTGGTGTCCCATGTGATGAGACTTGCAGGAATCAGCAATTTTGCCTCTCAGCCCACTGCAATGATCATTCTGATACCGGGCTTTGCAGTAACCCTTTTTTTCCTTCTATTTTCCTATCTGGCATCCCGCCGGATAAAGAAGGCGGATATGACAGTATTAACAACAGAATAAAAATAATATCATACAACTGGCAAAACCTGAGATAACAGGTAATTCGAAATAGCCAGGCTAAATTAAGCAGAAAGGACAGATTATGAAGAATAAAACATTAACAAAAGTAATGAATACTGGAATGTTGATCATGATATCCATGGTATTCCTTGGAGGTTGTGGACAGGAAGGAGAGAATCCGAACAACAACAGTTCCGGACAGCAGTCAGTTGATGCTGAAATTAGTTCCAATGCAGGAGAAGAGATAATTACAGGCAGAGATTCATATTCAGAGACAAATTCAACAGCAGAAGCAGTGGAAAGGGCGGGGGCGGATCAATCTGTGGAAGCAGACGCAGGCTCTGGCACAGATTCAGCTGCTGAAGCAGATACTGAAACAGATAAGACGTCAGGTACCGCTACTGAGCTGGAAGTACGGTTCGGAGATGAAGGGGAACCTTTCTTAATGCAATTGGAAGACAATGAAACTGCAAAAGCCATAGCCCGTTATGTGGGCACTTCAGACTGGAGGCTTCCAATTTATGAAAGGGATGATGATGCCGACTATAACGTGTTGCAGTATTATGATATTTCAAGCAGATATGATATTCCTTCCGCCCCGGTAACGGTAACGACGGAAAAAGCTGGCGAGGTATATTATTCAGATCCAAACCGCATTGTACTATTTTACCATGATGCAGAGATTACCGGAGAATATACAAAAATAGGTACTTTTGACGCTACCGACGCATTTGTGAATGCCGTAGAAGAGAATCCGGTTTTAGAGGGATGGGGCAACAAAATCGTACAAATTGCACAACCGTAAGAAATACAGCGGCTGAATCGTTACAGCAGAATAAGGAGCATGCAGTGCAGTTACCTATATTAACAAACAACAACAATAAAGGTGCATGCAGAACAGATACCTGTATTAACAGACAACAATAATAAAGGAGCATGCAGTGCAGTTGCCTATATTTACAAACAACAACAATAAAGGTGCATGCAGAACAGATACCCGTATTAACGAACAATCATAATAAAGGAGTAATGAAAAATGAAAGAAATCAGACAGCAATATTTAACCGGGGAACGCCCGCTTTTCAAAGGCGAAAATTTAAAAATATACGACACCATATTCACAGACGGAGAGTCACCGCTTAAGGAAAGTCAGGATATAGAATTGTATGGAAGCATGTTTAAATGGAAATATCCGCTGTGGTACAGTACGAATATTTTAGCCGAGGATTGTACATGGTTTGAAATGGGCCGTGCAGGAGTATGGTATTCAGACAATATTACGGTAAAAAATGCAATTATTGAGGCCCCGAAAAATTTCCGCCGCTGTCATAACGTAAACCTACAAGATGTTAATTTTCCAAATGCTGCTGAGACCTTATGGCATTGTGATGGGGTAACTATGGAACAGGTTACAGCCAAAGGAGACTACTTTGCGATGAATAGCCGGAATATGAAACTTCAGGATTTTCAGCTGGTCGGAAATTATTCCTTTGACGGAGTAAAAAATATGGAAATCCATCACGCCAGACTCCTCTCCAAAGATGCTTTCTGGAACTCCGAAAATGTGACGGTATATGATTCCTTTATCTCCGGAGAATATCTGGGATGGAATGCAAAAAATCTGACCTTGATTAACTGTACCATAGAAAGCTTACAGGGCTTGTGCTATATTGAAAATCTTGTCATGAAAAACTGCAGGCTGTTAAACACCACACTGGCTTTTGAGTACTCTACCGTAGATGTGGATATTGATGGGAAAATAGACAGTGTAATGAATCCGTCAGGAGGAAGCATCCGTGCAGATTATATTGGAGAACTGATTATTGAAAAAGATAAAGTAAATCCGGAAAAAACTGTCATAACCTGCCGTATGGACCAAATGGAAAATCAAATGGCGGTTTAGAGAATAATGAAAAAAATAGTATACCTTTTCATTGTAGGAATCCTGTTGCTCTCTCTTTTGGCATGCGGCAGAGAAATCAGGCAGGAGCCGGAAAGCAGGACTTTAGATCAGATAGAACAAACTTCTTCTGAAACGAAGACTTCGGGAACAGAAAAAACTACTTCTGGCGCAAAGGACAGCCTTGTTCATGAATTACGAATCCAGGTAACTGGAGAAGACGGACAGCATATTGTCTTTCGGTTAAATGACAGTCCGGCAGCAAATGCACTCTATGAACAACTGCCACTTACCATACCGGTAGAAGATTACAGCCACAAT
>NZ_JAWYAJ010000137.1:9102-11000 GCF_034124845.1 Robinsoniella sp. | reverse complement strand
TTCCAGGATATCAATTGCCATCATGAAAAGCCGAAGCAGATGCATCGCATGCTTATTCAGATGATTTTCATCCTTTTTTTGATTACGTTTCCCGATCTTGTCATACTCTTTCACCACATTGTTCATCTCACACCAGATATTGCGGTAATCCCTCAATGGATAATGATTCAAATGCGTATCCATAAAGATCTCCCTTCCGGATTTACGGCTTTGTCCAGATAAATATGCAGGCTGCCATTTGCAAAGTGAGCATAACGTTCCTGAAAATTGTACATGGAATTTTCTACCGACCGCAGTATATGCTGTTCTCTTTCAGCCTGGGGCATTGTATCCCTTGCCAGGGCGTTTTGCAGGCGCCTCAGCTGCTGTCCGGCATAGCCTCCAAATGAATGAATGGCACGTTTGGATAAAAATAAATTTTTATGATCCAGCAGCTCCTGCCCGATTGGCGATAAATACAGATAATGGTCCTCCCTTAAGCCCAGCATTTCACAGGTATTGGGATTACAGTCCATTAATAATTTTATAATCTTGTTAAAGGTGTAAATGGTCGTATCCGTAATTTGGTCCACATATTGATCATAGCTGCTAAGCCCGATCAGATCGGATTTACGGTTGACCGCAATCCCACGGATATCATAATCGCTGAATTCGTTATTTGTCCCGTAAGCATAACTTCCTGCAACGGAAAGGAGAATCAGGTTTTCCCCAAGATGCTCGTTCTGCCAGAGGAAATCATACTCCGGTGTATGTATCAGGTTTTTAAAGTTCATGGTTTCCACCCAAATTTCCTTTCCAATTTTTCCTTACTTCAATCCGTTTATATCCCCGCTCATAATCAGAGAGAGATTTTTCTTAATTTTCTCACTTGTCCAGTCCCACCATTTTAATTCCAGCAGGTCTTCCACTGTCTGGCTGTCAAAGCGCATTTTAATCTTCCTTGCCGGAACTCCGCCTACTATTGTATAGGGCGGCACATCCTTTGTTACGACTGCTCTGGTTCCAATGACAGCTCCGTCACCGATATGAACGCCCGCCATAATTATGGCATCGTATCCAATCCAGACATCATTTCCGATCACAATATCTCCCTTGTTATCCCAGGCATCCGTCACATTTTCTTTCTTCCGTTCCCACTCTTCAAAAAAGATGGGGAATGTATAGTTAGAAAGGGAACCCATGGCATGATTGGCACTGGTAAACAGAAACTTAGCTCCACAGGCTATGGAACAGAATTTCCCTATGACCAGCCGGTCCTGATTAACGGGATAGTGATATAATACATTGTTCTTTTCAAAATCTGCAGGATCCTTTTCAAAATCATTATAGATCGTATATTTTCCCACTTTAATATTGGGGTTTGATACCACCTGGTCTAAATACACGGTTTCTTTATCATTACTTCTTGGATATTTTTTATTTCCTGGAATAGTCATTACAAATCCTCCTGTTTCATATTGGTTTTCAGGTCATTCTTTTCCTATTCCAGTCTATGCAATACAGCGTTTCACCTGGCTTTCCCCCTTATTCTTCTCCTGTATCTGTGATAATCAGACTTAATCTTTGAAATATCATTTATTTTAGCCATTATAAGATATTCTGTCCGATTTGCCAAGGACATTCTGAAAACTAATGTATTTAAAATAAAAGCGTATATGATAATTATTTTCTGACAGCTGTGCGTCACAGTTTGTGGGAGATTTATCCCGAATGAAGGGCGACAATCGCGCTCTGTAACCTGAATTCGGAGCAAATATACCAAAAAGCTGTCCATGCGGATGGCAGGATACAACTCGCTTTCATACATAAGATATTTATTTATGGTAAAGATAAATAAGGAAAAATAATTAATTGGAGGAACCAACATGCATTTAGAGCCTAAATTTATCATTGATAAA
>NZ_JAWYAJ010000137.1:0-9092 GCF_034124845.1 Robinsoniella sp. | reverse complement strand
CTTGTCCTGGAAGTAATCAGCCCCGGCAATCCCACCTCATCCTGTACCTGTCAGGATTTTACGGAATTAAAACCCAATACATCCGAGGGAGCAACCGAAAAACATCTTCCCATTATTGAAGTCAGCGGTAACCAGGTAACCGTTAAAGTGGGCAGTATTTATCATCCCATGACAGAAGAACACAGCATTGCCTGGGTATATCTTCAGACGAAAATGGGTTGTCAGAGAATCAATCTCTGCCCAACCTGTGAGCCGGTAGCGAACTTTGTATTGGCAGATGGGGATGAAGCGATTGCAGCTTATGCTTATTGCAATCTGCATGGTTTCTGGAAAACAGAAGTTTAAAAGAATCAAAAACAACCGGCTGCAATGGGATCGATCAAATCCCATTGCATGCCGGTTGCCTTTTTATTCACGCTCACACTGTTCTGCTGCGATTCCGTTTTCTGCCACTACTTATTTCTATAGTACAACCTGGTTTCATATGGACGAAGAACCGTTACCTCCTCCGGCAGCCTGCCACTGTAATTGCCAAGGAGATATTGATAATCTTTAAGATCCGTTTCCGGATTCCACACCGCTTCTTTTCCGTAGAAGTTGCTGGCAGCCACCAGTATTTCCCCTTTATAGGTGCGCCTGTAAGCCATAACCGATGGATTCTTTACATCCAGCGCCTCAAAATCTCCATATGCAATCACATCATATTCCTTACGCAGGCTGACCAGTTTCTTATAATAATGGAAAATAGAATCCGGATCCTCTAGCTGTTGTCTTGCATTGATCTTTTTATAATTCCCGTTTACCCCAATCCATGGTACTCCTTTTGTAAAACCAGCCTGTTCTTCTTCGCTCCACTGCATGGGAGTACGGCTGTTATCCCTGGAGTGTACCTGAAGAATCTGATATGCCTGTGACTCGGTTAACCCTTTTTCCTGGAGAATCTGAAAATGGTTCAGGCTCTCCACGTCCCGGTACTGGAAGATCTCATCGAATCCTGCATTGGTCATCCCCAGTTCTTCTCCCTGGTAAATGTACGGAGTCCCTCGCAGGCAATGTATCACCGTCGCCAGCATCTTAGCAGACTCCTTCCAGTATTCACCCGTATCTCCAAAGCGTGACACGACACGGGGCTGGTCATGGTTGCACCAGAAGACTGCATTCCATGCATGATTTTCAGCCATATTCCTCTGCCAGTCAAATAGGATCTGTTTTAATTTTGCAAAATCATAGGGGATCAGAACCCATTTTTCATTTCCCATAAAATCTACTTTCAAGTGATGGAAACTAAAGACCATAGAAAACTCTTTTCCGTCCTCACCTGCATACCGGTAACAGTTTTCCATAGAAGTACTGGACATTTCCCCAACAGTCAGTATTCCTTTTTCTTTTCCGAAGGTTTTTTCATTCAGTTCTCTCAGATATCTGTGAATTTGGGGTCCATCGGTATAGAATCTTCTGCCGTCCCCCTCATAATCATCCTCAAATGCTGCCTTGCTGATCAGATTCACCACATCAAACCGGAATCCTTTCACTCCTTTTCCCATCCAGAACAGAATGATTTTCTGCATTTCTGCTCTTACTTCCTCATTATCCCAGTTTAGATCCGGCTGGGAAACGTCAAATAAATGTAGGTAGTATTCGTCAAATGCTTCTACATATTCCCAGGCATTCCCGCCAAACTTGCTCTCCCAGTTTGTGGGGGGAATTCCGGGTCCTTTTCCCTTTTTAAAAATGTAATAATTCTTGTACTTTTTATCCCCGGCCAATGCTTTTTGAAACCATTCATGTCGGCTGGAAGTATGGTTAAATACCATATCCAGCATCAGTGATATCTCCCTTTTTCCTGCCTCTCTTACCAGATCATCAAAATCTTCCATGTCCCCGTAAGATGGATCAATTCGATAATAATCTGCAACATCATATCCATTGTCCTTCTGTGGTGACAGAAAAAACGGCGTCATCCAGATATAATCTATCCCCAATTCCTTCAGATAATCCAATTTGCTGATTACGCCCCTGATATCGCCGGTTCCATCCCCTGTAGAATCTGCAAAGGACTTAGGGTAAATCTGATAAACCGTACTCTTCTTAAAATCTTCCAACATACATCCCCCTCTACTCATATGCACCAATCACAGTTTCTCCAGCCACTGCATTCAGTTCAGACAGGAATCGCAAATTACTTGCATCCCCTTCATCCGTTACAAGAAATACTGTGGTGGCAGGGTGTCCTGCCTTTTTAATCTTTTCCATTGAAAAATGAATCAGCGGCTCACCACAGCGCACGGTATCCCCTTCTTTCACAAAGAGCTCAAAACCTTCCCCTTTCATATCAACTGTATCAATGCCAACATGTATCAGGATCTCCATTCCATTATCCAATACCAGACTACATGCATGTCCCGATTCTTCCATGACAACGCTTACCGTTCCATCTGCCGGTGCAACTACCGTTTCACTCTCCGGCTGGATTCCAACACCATCCCCCATAATCTTCTGGGAAAATACATCATCCGGTACTTCCTCAATTGGGATAATTCTGCCCGTTAAAACAGACATCAAAACCTGTTCTTTTGGTGAATTGCCAGGATTGCCAAAATCAGCAATATCTACTTTTTCGTCCGTATCCGCTGCAGCTGTCACGATTCCTCTTTCCTGTAAAGTGAGTTTCTTTTTCCCAATCATCCAGGTCAGTACAAAAGGTACTACCAGAACAATCAGCATACAGATGGCAAACATCGCCATAAATTCGGTCTTGATGGACAGGATGCCCGGTATGCCTCCGACACCTACCGCATTAGCCATCACCCCGGTGCTTACCGCCAGTGCACCAGCAATACCGGAACCAATCATGCCGCTGATAAACGGAAATCCGGCTTTTAGATTAACACCAAAAATTGCAGGTTCGGTTACGCCAAGATAACAGGATATACACGCCGGGATTGCTATCTGCTGAGCCCGTTCATTCTTTTTCTGCAGAACAATCATTGCCAATACTGCCGACCCCTGTGCGATATTAGAAAGTGCTATCATTGGCCACAGAATCGTGCCCTGATAATCCGCGATGAGCTGTAAATCAATTGCATTTGTCATATGATGCAGACCTGTTATTACTAAAGGAGCATAGATAAATCCAAAGAATGCTCCGAACAATCCACGAAAGCTTGACGTTAGCCCTGCGTAAACGCCTGCAGAAATCCAGGAGCCCAGCTGCCATCCAATCGGTCCTAAAATCCCATGTGCCACAATGACAGAAAGGAGCAGTGACAGAAACGGAACCACAATCATACTGATTGCCGCCGGTGTGATTTTCTTAAAAAACCGCTCCAGATACACCAGGGTAAATCCCGCCAGTATGGCAGGTATTACCTGTCCCTGATAGCCGGCCATCTGCATTTGAAAGAATCCAAAATCCCAGTACTTCATCGCCACCTGTCCAACATCATAGGCATTGAGCAGCTGCGGGGAGACCAGGGTAATTCCAAGTACAATACCAAGAATCTGTGTGGTTCCCATTTTTTTCGTAACAGACCATACGATTCCAACCGGCAGAAAATGAAAGACTGCTTCACCGATCAGCCACAGGAAACTGTAGATTCCGCTCCAGAACACAGAAACATCCGTCAGTGTCTTGGTTCCTCCTTCTAAAAACTTAACATCACCGATAATATTGCGGAATCCGAGAATTAAACCGCCAACAATAATTGCGGGAATCAGCGGTGCAAAAATCTCAGCCAGATTAGAAACCCCTTTTTGCAGCAGATTCTGCTTTTTCTTGGCTTCCTGCTTCACCTGATCTTTGCTGACTCCCTCTATACCTGCATATTTCGTAAATTCATTGTAAAAGCTGGAAACGTCATTTCCAATAATAACCTGATATTGTCCTGCCTGCGTAAAGGTTCCTTTCACACTTGGAATATTTTCAATCTGCTTTTCGTCTGCCTTTGTCTGGTCAATCAGAACAAAACGCATTCTGGTTATGCAGTGGGAAACTGCCTGAATATTATCCCTGCCCCCGATAAGCTCTAATAATTTTTTAACATCATCCGTATAATTTGCCATTTGATCCTCCCAATCTCCATAAGTTAACTTGTTTGAACAAGTTTAGTATAGCAAACTTGTTTAAACATGTCAATATCTCCTTTTAAATTATTTGGTGCCAGCCAATTCTCTTTTACTCTGATTGTGTTTGAAAACGATCATCCGTTTATCCGAAAACCGTACAGGAAATATCGCTCAATTTTTACTTTTCCTTGACATTCTCCAATCCCGATTTATAATAGTAAAAGGATGTTTAAACAAGAATAGAAAGGGTGTTCCTATGCCAAAAGCAAAATACGACATCATTTATCAGGATATTAAACGCAAAATAGAATCCGGGGAATATGCTTTCCAGGAACTGCTTCCCTCGGAAAATACCATGGTGAATACTTATAACTGTTCCCGCAATACGATCCGCAGAGCCGTCAGCAGCCTGGTTACCGAGGGCTATG
The DNA here is from genome assembly GCF_034124845.1 of Robinsoniella sp. NCBI lineage: Bacteria > Bacillati > Bacillota > Clostridia > Lachnospirales > Lachnospiraceae > Robinsoniella > Robinsoniella sp. The sequence goes on along the minus strand of NZ_JAWYAJ010000137.1, from coordinate 4,599 downwards.
TCCAGACACTTCACGGCAAAGGCGTCCGCAATATCTTTAAACCCGTGGAGCAGAATTCCTTTACTTTGGCGGGGATTGAATCTTTCAAAGAATCTGCCCTTCGCAATCACAGGACAGCAAAGACACAGGTCTTGTGTTTTGTGGATGATCTGGTCAGTGACGAAAAGATTGAGAAACGTACCGGATTTCCTACAGGAAGTGAATTATACTATGTTCAGCGACTGCGCTATCTGGACGGAAAAGCCCTGATCATCGACCACAATTATTTTCTAAAAAGTGTTGTAACCGGACTTACCGAAGATATCGCACGGAGTTCCATTTATGATTATCTGGAGCATACCCTAGACATTTCCATTGTCACCAGTAAACGGACCATGACTGTAGAACGGGTCACTGAAATTGATGAAAAACATATGGAATTAAACGGCTATAACTGCATGGCAGTAATCAGCAGCCAGACATATAATGACGACGGGGTTATGTTCGAATTTACCCAATCCCGTCATCGTCCTGACTATTTTTGCTTTCAGGATACGGCAACCAGAAAATAAAAATCCCGGAAGCAGACAGAAAATTATGACACTGTCTGCTTCCGGGTTTTTTTATTAGACATCTATCAATTAACATTTCTGGAATTGAAGTCAACCATAATACGCGTTACTTCTTCAATATATTCCTCTTTAAGAAGTAATAACAGCTTTGGCATAAATTCCTCCAGATATTCTTTCGTCAGTTTCCCCTGGTCCATTCTGTAGAAACTGTCAGAAAGAAGGCCTTTTGCCTCTTCTTCATTTCCGGATGCCACCCGCTCCATAATAAATTCTAAGAAGCGGTTCTGCCCCTGCTTTTGATTTTCATTTTCCATATTGCTCACTTTTATTCCTCTTTCTATCCATTATTGTTCTTTTTATTATTAGCCTTTCTTCTGTTCTCTATACGGTCAAACAACATGGATGCTCTGTCTTAACTTTTTGCCATTATATATAAATCTTATCAAAAGAAGTAACTACACCATTTTGAACATATAAATACAGCGTGTAACTTCCCTTTCGATATACCCACTGCTCCAGTGCCCCTGATAAATACCGGTTAATATAATTAGGTCTGCCAAATGTTGTCTGAACTACTTGAGATACATGCATTCCCACATATATGGTGTCTGATAAATAAATTGTCTCTGTTTGTGATGTTAACCTTTGTCTAAATTTATTATACACAACAATCTGAGCTGTTCCCGGATTATTTGCTGCCATGGATATGGAATATCGGTTCGTTTTCGTATTGATTTTTCCTTTATAAGTTCTTCCTTCTATTATCGCTACAACATAATCTCCCTTTGCTGCACCCTGAATTTCTCCATCTATGCTTCTGGAATCTTTATAAATAGTATTGATTCCTCTGAGGATTACAGATGCATTTTTTATTTTGGCTGTAACAGTCTTCTTATTCCCATTCAATGATGAGATAGCCGTTACTTTGCATTTTGTACCTATTTTTTGTTGTTTTATTTTTATCCGGTATTTACCATGGCTGTTTGCTTTTCCTTTGTATGTTTTCTTGCCTATTTTAACCTGTACCTTTGAATTTTTCAAAGTTTTTCCAGTAATATAATTATCCTGATATGTAATTTTATCTGCTTTCAAAGAAGGTGCTTTTTTACTGTGAACAACTTTTTTCGTAATGAGTGCCTTAGCCCCAGTTGATATTCCCTGAATACTTATGGTATAGGATTGATTTTTTTTATAGCTTTTTGGCAGTTTTATAGTCTTCTGTCCATCATAAAACATAGAATATTCATAAATATCATCACTGTCAAATTTATATGTATACTGCTTACCTCCAATTGTTACTGTAACTAACACATATTCTGAAATATAAGTGTCTGAATAGCTTCCGTCCGATATTGAAAATCGAAAAGACGTTTGATCATCATACAGGGGACCCGCTTTAATACGGTAGCAGCCATCCAACTTTGGATTATGTTTTATTTTTCTGCTGATCGTTTTTACAACACGGGAGTATAGGCCTTCGAATTCAAGTTGATATGCTGTACCTGCCTTATATAAATATTTCGTTTGGAGTTTAAAATTTGTCTTTTCACCATGTTTTAATGTTGATGTATAATAAGTAACTTTCTCATTACCTATTTTCAACGTTATAATATAAAGTTCCTCTCCATCCTTGCTGATATCATCTTTCAGATAATTAGTAATGGATCCGGTCACTTCTGTGGAAGTATCATCTAATTCATTCATCGTACAGTTAAGCACTTCACCATATGCCTCAACTGTCCCCGAGACACTGCTATAGTATCCTGATTGCTCACCAATAAACTTGATCTGGTATTTGGTTCCACTTTTATATTTCTTGTTTAATTTAAAAGAATAACCATGCTTTTGATTCGTTATGTATCTTGTATTTTCCCCTTTATACTGATCCCCGCCTATATATAAGGTGATGTCTATAAATATGTCATGTTCTAAGTCATCTGTGACATCACAATAATAAGTATTATAAATATCTTTGCTTCGCAGGTTATCAATTTTCTTGGGTACATTTTTAAGCGTAAATACCTCTCGGATGCTTCTTCCTTCCTCATCTGATATTTGAATTTCTAAAATCGTTCCATCTAACTGGTCAGGAAAATTTATGTAAAAATCCTGAGAATATTCGCCACTGGAATACATTCTCAAATTAATATCCTTTGTATAAGTATCTTTCCCAACTTTAATTGTGATCTTGCATGGTTGCTCCTGCCACCAGTTTTCCCGTTCGTCTCTCCATGTTATCACCCCTTCAAACCGCTTTAGTGTACTGATCCTCTTATCAGACTGTGTAATGGACAGAAATTCAAATTCGTCTTTCTGATTATCTGCATCCGTTGTACTTTTGTTTGTATTTTCCCTCTTTTCTTCTTTCCATGTCTGGTCAACTGATTCTGTATTCTCTTCCGACTGATCATTTACTTCTGTTACATTATTTAACTCTGTTATCTCTTCTGACTCTGTTTCACCAATTAACTCTGTTTCATTATTGATCTCCGTTTCAATTACACCTTCTGTCACTGCATGAAATTTACCGTCACTTTCAACTTCTGTAACTGCTTCTTTTGCAAAAACAGGCATGGAATAAATCAGGCATATAAAAATCAATACCATCTGTGCAGCTGTTTTGAAACCTTTTTTCTTTTTCATTCTTTTTCTCCCATTCTCCCTGTAATAATTATATGATCTTCCTAAAACGGACTCCCTCTGCATGGAAATTTTCCCCAAGCTGTTTTTTATCTAATATTTCATATCCATTTTTCCTGTAAAATTCACATGCGGGTTTATTCTTTGAAAATGCCCATATAATGATTTCAGAAAATCCCTTTTCTCTCGCCAGATTCTCACCAAACTTCAATAATTTGCTTCCGATTTTCTGTCCCTGTTTTTCAACATCCACATATATTCTCCACAACTCAAATGCATCTGTTTTATCCCCGTCACAGCACTTTCCGCAGGTAAGAATCCCCTGTACCTCTCCATCATCATACACAAAGTTTTCCAAAGATCCGCTTTCCACCTCGCTTCGGATGGCATCTCCACGCTTTTGGCACCACTGGGTTGAAAGCTGTACATCAGCAACATATCCCTGATAAGTTGTCTTCCAACACTCATTGACGATGTATGCCGCTCTTTCTGTATCTTTGCTGGTCATTACTCTTATTTTCTTTGTATCTCCTGTCACTTTATCATCTCCTCCACCTTTTTCTGATCGACTGCGGTCAGTTCCACCCAGGCAGGTCGAAATCCGCTTCTTATTGCATTGCGGACGGAGCCGATGTTGGACCACGCCGCACAATAAAATGGTACCTTGCCAAGTTTTAATACCTCCATTGCCAGTCTGCTGGTCAGAGCCGAGGCAACGCCTCCTTTTCGATAGTCCGGCAACACATCAATGCCGATCTGCCACATGGTATCGCAGTCTGCAGAACACCCCGCCATGCCGATCATTTTTCCTTCGTCAAAAGCTGCCGCTGCCAGCACATCCAGATGTTTTCTTTTCTCGCACAGAGCATTACTCCATTGTTCGGTATAGAGTTTTGCAAAATCTTTTTGTTCCAGAATCCGGATTTCATAATCACAGGGTAAGGGGTTCACCTGGGTTACGTCCGGTAAGAAGTATTCCGCCATAAAGCATATGGACTTATCATACTTGTCAAATTCCTTTGACAGCACATGGATATCCGGCGTTTCAAAGCAGTGCTCCACCGGGAAACGATTTATGTAATCGGCTGCAAACTCCTTCACTCTGGGATCCACAGAAGCCACAATATTGTTCCCGTAAGAAACCAGATTGCAGAAAAAAGGCAGCTCCAGATAACGCCTTGCCTGGTCACTCGCCTTAGAAATAACAACTTTATTTTCCCTTTGCTTAAAATCCTCCGCGCTGCAATTCAGGTCCAATGCCGATTGCTGCATAGCAATTTCCATAATATCTTTATTAGTCATAACTCCTCCCTTTCCGCACTATAGGTTTACTGAATGAATGCTCTGCTGGCAAATTATTTATTAATTTCTTTGAATACGTATACTTTCATTTTAATGCATCCGAAGC
>NZ_JAWYAJ010000136.1:0-2693 GCF_034124845.1 Robinsoniella sp. | reverse complement strand
TGCAGCAGCAAACAACATCGTAATCAAAATGCTCCTTTAACCAAGGGATAATTGCGGTCGTATCCAGACCACCTGAATATGCCAGAATATCTTTTTCTTTCATAGGTGTATCCTCCTAAATATTTATGTATTATATTCATTGCTTTTCGCTAATGACTACTATACATCAACTGTCATAATTATGCAAGAGTAAATTTACATAAATTCCAAAATTAATTTTGGGGGATTCGGGGAAAAAAGCATAAGTCAGCATGTGGGGTGAAAAAGGCATATAAATAGGGAAGAAAGGAATCAAGACAAATCGTAATGTGTCAGAAATGAAAAAGCCGTCTTGAAAGTTTTTCCATAAAAATAAAAAAAGTGCTTGCATAATATACATAATGGATGTATAATTATGCGCATATTATTCATGCGGGGGAATGAAATCCAACGATACAGAAACGCATATCAGGGCGGGGTATGAAAAACACTTTACTTCGCTGAAATCTTATTATATATTAATAGGAAAGCAGTTTTAAGAATGGCACAGCTGGATTAACCACTGGCGAAAGAAAACAGAAAAGGAGTTTTGAAAATGATAAAAGCAGGAATTATCGGAGCAACCGGATATGCCGGCGGTGAACTGGTGAGATTATTATTAGGACATAAGGAAGTGGAAATAGCATGGCTGGGTTCCAGAAGCTACATCGATAAGAAATATTGGGAAGTATACCAGAACATGTTCCAGATTGTAGATGCAAAATGTATGGATGACAATATGCAGGAACTGGCTGGAAAGGTAGATGTGATCTTCACGGCAACACCTCAGGGCCTTTGCGCATCACTCATTACCGAAGAAATTCTTTCCCAGGTAAAAGTCATTGACCTGAGCGCTGATTTCCGTATTAAAGATGTGAAGACATATGAAGAATGGTACAATATTCCTCATAAGACACCTCAGTTTATCGAAGAAGCAGTATACGGGCTGTGTGAAATTAACCGGGAAGAAATCAAAAAGGCTAGGCTGATTGCAAATCCCGGATGTTATCCTACCTGCAGTACATTATCCATTTATCCTTTATTGAAGGAAGGACTGATTGATCCGGCTACGATTATCATCGATGCCAAATCCGGAACGTCAGGAGCCGGACGAGGTGCAAAAGTGGATAATCTTTATTGTGAAGTAAACGAAAATATAAAAGCATACGGCGTTGCATCCCACAGACATACACCGGAAATTGAAGAACAGCTGGGTTATGCCGCAGGCGAAGAAATCAGGATTAATTTCACACCTCATCTTATTCCCATGAACCGCGGGATTCTGGTAACGGCATATGCTTCCCTGAAGAAAGATGTAAGCTATGATGAAGTTAAAGCCGTTTATGATAAATACTATGATAAGGAACGTTTCGTCCGTGTCCTGGATGCAGATGTGTGCCCTCAGACAAAGTGGGTGGAAGGCAGCAATTATGTGGATGTGAATTTCAAAATTGACAAGAGAACCAACCGCATTATTATGATGGGAGCTATGGATAATCTGGTAAAAGGCGCTGCAGGCCAGGCAGTCCAGAATATGAACCTGCTCTTTGGATTTGAAGAAAGTATGGGATTACAACTGGTACCCATGTTCCCGTAAGTTTTGAATATAAGGAGGAAGAACCATGAAAGTGATGAATGGAGGCGTTACTGCTGCGAAAGGATTCCAGGCAGCAGGTATTTATGCAGGAATTAAGAAAGACAAAAAAGATATGGCTATGATTTACAGTGAAGTGCCTTGTGTTGCTGCAGGGACGTTTACCACCAACATTGTCAAAGCAGCACCGGTTAAATGGGATATGGACGTGGTTTACAATTACCAGAATGCCCAGGCGGTGATTGCCAACAGCGGCGTGGCGAATGCCTGCACAGGCGAAGAGGGGATGGGTTACTGCAGAGATACGGCAGATGTAGCGGCAGAACTGCTGCAGATCGACCCCAAAGCAGTTCTGGTTGCATCCACCGGTGTAATTGGAAAACAGCTCCCCATGGAGCCGATTAAAGAGGGAATCAAAAAAATGATTCCGCTGCTTTCAGAATCAATCGAAGCGGGTACTCTGGCGGCAGAGTCTATTATGACTACGGACACCGTAAAAAAAGAAGTAGCCGTAACCCTTGAAATTGGCGGAAAAACGGTGACAATCGGCGGAATGTGCAAAGGGTCCGGCATGATTCATCCAAATATGTGTACTATGCTGAGCTTTGTAACAACAGATGCTGCGATTTCCAAAGAGATGTTACAGAAAGCGCTGAGCGCAGATATTAAAGATACCTACAATATGGTATCCGTTGATGGGGATACGTCTACAAACGATACGGTCCTTCTTCTGGCTAACGGGATGGCGGGCAATCCGTACATTTCCGAGGAAAATGAAGATTATCAGCAGTTTCAGGCGGCTCTGAACTATGTAAATACCTGCCTTGCGAAAAAGATTGCAGGAGACGGAGAAGGAGCGACAGCGCTGTTTGAGGTACGGGTAATTGGTGCCCAGACCAAAGAGCAGGCGGTAACGCTAAGTAAATCCATAGTAACATCCAGTCTTACCAAAGCTGCAATTTTCGGACACGACGCGAACTGGGGGCGCATACTTTGTGCCATGGGATATTCCGGTGCCGACTTTGATCCGGAACAAGTGGATTTATTCTTTGAAAGTGCGGCTGGCAAACTTAAGATCATT
>NZ_JAWYAJ010000135.1:9065-15622 GCF_034124845.1 Robinsoniella sp. | reverse complement strand
CCGCTGACGGGTCTGCGGTACTGCTTCAATAGAAAGTATGGAACGCTTTTTGTTCTAAACTTTCTATTAAGGAATAGCGCATGCTGGCTTGTACTATTCAGTAGTTATAAATATGACAAATATTACTTCGTCATAGCATACAAAATCTGGTGTCCATATCTGTGCAACATCCATAGATATGGACTTTTCTTTTGCTTTTTAATGAATAAATGTTGACATTTCCTTCCAGATGGGCTACTATTTTAAATGAAGTGTAATATTTTTGTAACGTATTTACACATACTTGCAATAATTATTAAAGTAAAAAAGCGATTGAAATTAGAGAAAAAATTTGAGAATAAAATCAAAGGAGTATAGTGATGAAGAAAAAAATTCTTGTCGTGCTTTCCCTTGTTGGAATATTAACTGCTTCTATACCTGCCCCTGATGTTCAGGCGGCCTGGAAAGTAACGGATCAGGGACGACAGTACACAACGAATTCTACACTTGGCTATGCAACTGGCTTTAAGAAGATAAAAGGAAATTGGTACTATTTCGATAAACAGGGTATCATGAAAACAGGATGGGTTTACACAGACCGCCAATGGTACTATTTAACAGCCAGTGGTAAAATGGCTAAGAATATGTGGATTGGCAATTTCTATGTAACGGCTGACGGTTCCATGGCCCGCAATACTACGGTAAACGGAGTAGTGTTTGACGCATACGGAAATAAAGTATTGTCCTCCAGTGGAGATTCCGGTACAAGCTCCAGCTCCAAAAAGAAGAGAAACGGCTGGTATCAGTCTACGAGTGAAAAGACTTGGTACTATTACAATGATCAGGGCAAAAAAGCCAAAGGCTGGCTCACTCTTCCCAATGGAAAATACTACCTGGATCCTGAAACAGGAGCGATGGAAACCGGTTTTACCAAGATTGGCAGATCCTCATACTATTTCAATAAATCAACCGGAAAATTACAAACCGGATGGTATAAAGTAGGGCGCAAGCGCTACTATTCCTCTAAATCCGGTATTGTAAAGAAGAACCGCTGGCTGAGTAAAAAGACGATGTACGCTGGCAAAAAGGGTTCTATGTTAACCGGATGGGCAACCATTAAGGGAGAACGCTATTATTTCAGCCCTTCAACCGCTAAGAAAGTGACCGGCTGGCAGAACTTAGACAGCAAATGGTACTACTTTGATCAAAACGGTGTAATGGTCAAAAATAAATGGGTAACCTACGGACCAACCAGAAAGAAATGTTATCTTCAGAGTGATGGCAGCATGGCTTCCGACCAGTGGGTAGGAAAATACCATGTGACAGCAAGCGGATACCGCGATGGACAAACCCGCAGCAGAGGCCTTTTTTATGAAAATGGCAAAACTTATTATAATGATAAAAAGTATAATAAGGTATCCGGCTGGGTAACGACTGACAGCAAGCGATATTATTTCGGCAGTGATTATGCCGCAGTAAAAGGCTGGCAGACAATTGATAATAAACGCTTCTATTTTGATTTAAATGGTGTCATGCAAACAGGCTTAATAGATATTGGAACCCGTACATACTATTTCAATACCGACGGTTCCATGGTTTCATCAACTACGATTATGATTAACGGCATCGCATATTCATTTGATGCCGACGGTGCATATATTGATCCGGATATCCCGGCAGATGCTACAAAAGGTGAGCAGATCGCCGCTTATGCCAAGAAATTCCGCGGCAACCCCTATTTGTGGGGTGGCACCAGCCTTACAAACGGTGCAGACTGCTCCGGATTCACCATGAGTGTCATGAAGCACTTTGGAATATCCATCCCCCGAGTTGCAGAAGACCAGGCTAATGGTTATTCACCCTGGGGCGGTATCTATAATAAAGGAAAATCCGTGATCCCGGATGAGAAACATCTTCTTCCTGGCGATCTGGTATTCTATTACAGCCCTGTGGGGCATGTAGGTATCTACATTGGCAATGGACAGATCATTCATGCCAGCAATGCAACAGACGGTATTATAATATCTAAATTTGACTACACCAAGCCAGTTTCAGCTATGCGTTACTGGACATAGTTCAAGAGTCATTTAATTAATAAAAATAGTTTGGAACCAACTGATTACAGTTGGTTCTTTTTTAATGTCCAATTAAACGCTCTAACAGGTTCGTTCAAGAAGATTTACCTTTTACTGGAGTAAATCTACTTTGTATATATAAATTGGCTAAATGAGGCTAATTTGAGTTTACAAGAATATAAGAGAATAAGTGAATAAGACTATAAGACTATAAAACCATAAGACTATAAAACTTAAAACTATAAAACTATAAAACTATAAAACTATAAAACTATAAAACTATAAAACTAATCTTACAGCAACCGGTTTAAAAATACATATGCTGTGAATAATTCAGTGCTTTATTTAGCCAGAACAAAATGAACATAGTAGATTTTAAAAATTAAACTGAGGTTTCGCAGATTATATACGCTTTGTAAAAGAACTTCAACAACTTTTCCTCCCAAGACTCATCTATTGCACATTCAATGATACCTTTAAAATTAGTACACAATTCAATTTATTATCTGAAAATGGCAATCATCTTTATTTTTTCAAAACCATATTATGACGATAAAAAAGTCAATACCCAATCGATCCTTTCTCCACATAAAAACACGAATTATCACATTTTACAAAACGTTTGTTCCCAAAAAATACTATGTAAACCACTGAAAATTCGATCTTTTATGTGGATAATGTGCATAACTTAGTGTATAACTCCATTTTGCCACTATTTCCGACATTTTTAATGTGGATAACTCGACACAGTTATACACACGATTTTTACACCATTTTCCAAGTTTCGACAAATTTTGTGCATCTTGTATATCCCCTGAATTGTGAGGAATTTTTCGAATTGTACTAAATTTTTTATCCTATTACATTTCAGTTTCAAGAAGGCTTACTATATATGAAAAAACCTTCACTCTTTCGAGTGAAGGCCTTGTTCTGATTTATTTAATTAATGTGAATTAATCTAAGTAACTTCTAGCGCTGCATGGCTGTCTATAACCCATATCAGATACAATAATTCCTGTTGTAGAACTACTAGCATGTACTACCTGATTGTTACCAATGTACATAGATACATGTCCGATTCCGCCGTCGCCATTGTAGAATAACAAGTCACCTGGCTGAATGCTTCCAAGATCTACTGCTCTGCCGCTGCCAGCCTGAGCTGCTGCAACTCTAGGTATACTAATTCCAAAGTTTGCCATAACTGACTGTGTAAATCCGGAACAATCTGCACCGTTCGTTAAGCTTGTACCACCCCATACATATGGGTTTCCAACAAACTGCAGTGCAAAGCTTACAACGCTTTGTCTAAGTCCGGAAGCACTTGATGACTGTCCTGCATCCGGAGCTTCTGTAGATCCGCCTGATGCGTCACCAAACTGTTGTTCCTGGTTATCTGCTGTATTTCCGCCAGACTGACTTCCTTCTGTCTGTTGCTGCTGCTGTTGTGCTGCTGCATCCGCTGCTGCCTGTGCATCTGCTGCTGCTTTTGCCTGGGCATCCGCCTGTGCCTGTGCATCTGCTGCTGCCTGTGCTGCCGCCTCTGCCTGTGCTTGTGCGTCTGCTGCTGCCTGCTCTGCCGCTGCCTGATCAGCTGCTTCCTGAGCTTTTGCTGCTGCATCTGCTGCTTCCTGTTCTGCTGCCGCCTGCTGTGCTGCTAAAGCATCTGCTGCGGACTGTGCGTCTGCCGCTTCCTGTGCAGCCTGATTTGCTGCTGCCTGTTCCTGAGAATCTAAGTACTCCAACCAAGCTTTATCTTGAGCTGCCTGTTCAGCTGCTGCTGCCGCCGCTGCTGCTTCGTCAGCTTTTCTTGCTTCTTCTACTGCTGCCAGATAAGCCGCTTCTTCCGCTGCAATTCTAGCCTCTTCTTCTTCTTTTGACTCTGCTTCAACAAACTTTGTATCGCACTCTACGTAATCTTTTGCTACATAACCTACCACGTCAGAATCAACTGCAACTTTTACCCAGTCACCCAGATCTTCTTCTACCTGAAGTTTTTCTGCATCTCCAACAAGTGTAACTACATCAGAATCTGTATTAGGATCCTGGCGTACCATTAATGTTGTTGTATTAACAGTTGCAACCTCTTCTCCTACCTCTTTTGCAAGTTCTTCTGCCTGTGCTCCGGTTGCAAAAAATTCTTTGTTTACATAGCCTGTCACTGAACCCGATTTAATCAAATACCAGTCACCTTCCTGGCCAAGAATTTCAGCTGCGGAATTATTATAAAGCTTACCAAGTACTTTACCATCTTCAGTACTTGCTGCATCTCTGATATTTACATATGCATCATCATTAACCTGGGCAATAGCTAGTCCATCATATTTACTTGGCTCTGCCGGGGCAGTGTTCTCAGTTGACTGGTTCACTTCATTATTTTCTTCTACCTTTGCCTGCAATCCTGCTAAAGGTACATCAGCGCCAGCTGCCATTGTTAATATCCCAGTACTTCCAAATGTTATAGATGCTGCCATCATACAGGCTGCAATCTTCATCATCCTTTTCTTCATTACTTATCCTCGACCTCCGATATATCTTATCTTTCAATTATTATTTATTACGAAATTATTAAAATTATTACATTGCTATCATAACAAATATTACATGATTTGTCAATGCCGATAATATTTTTTTTAATTCTGTAATGAAATAATGGAAGTCCCAGGCTCTGTTTATGCGTATATAAGATAGTTTTGTACGGAAGTTACAGCATTTGCGCCATCAGCAGCTGCTGTAATAATTTGACGTAACATTTTCGTCCGAATATCTCCCGCTGCAAAAATTCCTTTCTTATTTGTAACACAATCTTCATTAGCCACAATATATCCATGTTTGTCTGTTTCCACAATCCCCTGAAAAACCTCAGAGTTAGGTAGAATTCCAACCGCTATAAATACACCGTCCACGGGGATGTTATCCTCTTTTTCCGATTTAACATTTGTAATTGATACGGACTCCACATGTTCCTCTCCGTTAATACGGTCTACCACAGAATCCCAGATAACTTCTATATTGTCACATACAAAAAGCTTTTCCTGTAAAATTTTAGCTGCACGCAATTCATCTCTTCTGTGAATCAGATATACTTTTTCACAAACTCTTGCCAGAAAGATTGCATCCTCAACTGCAACATCACCGCCGCCCACTACAGCAACCGTTTTGTTCTTAAAGAATGCACCATCACAGGTAGCACAATAAGATACCCCCATTCCGGCAAGCTCTTCTTCGCCTGGGACATTCAGTTTACGGTGTCTTGCCCCTGCCGCTAAAATAACCGTTTTTCCAACAAATTCACCTTGATCCGTGACGATTTTTCGATCTGTTCCTTCTATTATAATGTCACTTACTTCCGCAGTGACAAATTCTGCCCCTAAAGCATCCGCATGTTCCCTGAACTTTGTTGCCATATCAAATCCGTTAATCCCCGGCAAACCCGGATAATTATCAACTTCATAAGTGTTGATTACCTGCCCTCCGCTAACATAATTTTTTTCAATAATCAGACATTCCAATTTTGCTCTTTCCGCATAAATTGCCGCCGCCAGCCCTGCAGGTCCTGAACCAATAATAATTGTATCGTATTTTCTTCCCATTATTTCCAACTCCTTTTTGTATTTACAGTATTCACCTTAATATTAGTATTATACCGCAGATCCCTGAAATATGTCACCCTTTACTTATTTTCAATGAAAAACAATTAAATTGAACAAAGTATTGTACGGTTCCAGTCTGATAAAAAGCTACTTCTATCTTCCATATCTAAATGCATTCTAATAAAGCAGAAATAATACCATTATCAGCTGAATTTGCGATAATACGATCAATAAAACATTTGACAAATGCACAATTATCATATACAATAAAATCAGTAACCGTTATCATTATTATAAGGAGGTGAATTATGGCTACTCTAAAATACAGTAAACAACGGGAATCTATTATAGAGTTCTTAGCAACCAGAAAAGACCATCCCACTGCCGACACTGTATATATGAACATCAGGGAGCAATTTCCAAAGATCAGTTTGGGGACGGTATATCGTAACCTTGCCCTGTTATCCGATCTGGGAGAAATCACAAAAATCGTAACGGGAGATGGCGCAGACCGCTTTGACTATAATACTAACCCACACAATCATTTTGTCTGCACGAAATGTCACAGTGTGATTGATTTAGAAATGGACAATATTGATGAGATTGTAGATGTCGCTCAAAAGAATTTTTCAGGTAAAATAGACAGCTATATTACGCATTTCATGGGCATTTGTCCGGATTGCATTAAAAAATCGTAAATGATAAAAAAATGCTTGACTTCTAAGTAGAGTTATGATAAATTAATATCAGTAATCGTTACTGATTTCTAAAATTCAAAATACAAACTTAATATTCATCGGTCCGGTACTCTAACAGCCGGACCGGTACCAAAATATTTATATAAGAAAAGGAGATTGAAAAATGGCTAAATTTGTATGTAATGTATGTGGTTATGTTCATGAAGGAGATTCTG
>NZ_JAWYAJ010000135.1:0-8965 GCF_034124845.1 Robinsoniella sp. | reverse complement strand
AAAATGGCTAAATTTGTATGTAATGTATGTGGTTATGTTCATGAAGGAGATTCTGCACCGGAAGTCTGTCCAATCTGTAAAGCACCTGCAAGCAAATTCACAAAGCAGGAAGAAGGCATGAGCTGGGCTGCTGAACATGTTATTGGGATCGCACAGGGCGTTTCTGAAGATATCTTAGCAGACTTAAGAGCAAACTTTGAAGGAGAATGTTCTGAAGTAGGAATGTACCTGGCTATGTCCAGAGTTGCTCACAGAGAGGGCTATCCTGAAATCGGTTTATACTGGGAAAAAGCTGCTCATGAAGAAGCAGAACATGCTGCAAAATTCGCTGAATTGCTCGGTGAAGTTGTAACGGACAGCACTAAAAAGAATCTGGAAATGAGAGTTGCCGCTGAGAATGGCGCTACTGCAGGTAAGTTTGATCTTGCTAAACGTGCAAAAGCTGCTGACTTGGATGCTATCCACGATACTGTACATGAAATGGCAAGAGATGAAGCTCGTCACGGTAAAGCTTTCAAGGGTTTATTAGAGAGATATTTTGGTTAATTAGACCGCATTCATATCAAAGCAAGTGTATCTGGTAACAGGTATACTTGCTTTTCTTATTAAGATCAAATATTTAGAAAATAAATAAATTAATGATCCATTATGTCTTAGTCAAAAGTTAGTCTGCAGTAAAAAATTATTTTAAAAACTTATAAGAAACGATTGACAAATGAATAGATATGTAGTATATTAATATCAGTAACAATTACTATTATTAAATATGAATCAGGAATACAATTCCTTAAACTAAATTATAAAAATGAAAAGGAGATTTTAATATGGCTAAATTTGTATGTAATGTTTGTGGTTATGTTCACGAAGGAGATTCTGCACCGGAGGTATGTCCAATCTGTAAAGCACCTGCAAGCAAGTTCGCTAAACAAGACGGAAGCATGAGCTGGGCTGCAGAACATGTTATAGGGATTGCACAGGGCGTTTCTGAAGATATCTTAGCAGACTTAAGAGCAAACTTTGAAGGAGAATGTTCTGAAGTAGGAATGTACCTGGCTATGTCCAGAGTTGCTCACAGAGAGGGCTATCCTGAAATCGGTTTATACTGGGAAAAAGCTGCATATGAAGAAGCAGAGCACGCTTCTAAATTTGCAGAGCTCCTTGGTGAAGTTGTAACTGACAGTACTAAGAAGAACCTGGAAATGAGAGTTGCTGCAGAAAATGGGGCTACTGCAGGTAAGTTTGATCTTGCTAAACGTGCAAAAGCTGCTGATCTGGATGCTATCCATGATACTGTTCATGAAATGGCAAAAGACGAAGCGCGCCACGGTAAAGCTTTTAAAGGTTTATTAGAAAGATATTTTGGTTAATTATTCCTTCTCCTAAAGAAGCAGGTATCGGAAATCCGACACCTGCTTCTTTTCAATTTAACCTTTAGCTGTTGATACCAGCAAGCCGGCCTTGCCGAGCGCCGGTCTCAGTACGCTGTATAATATGACTACCAGGAATGTAGATACAACCGCATTAACAAACGTTGTAGCAGTACTCCATTTAGCTAAAACAGAAGCCATCTCCTGAGGCTGGCCCAATATGATCTGTTTGTAGAAATAACCCACCAGAGGATCAAATATTACGTTAAAACCTAAGCCGCATACAGATGCAATGATACTCCATTTCATAATATATCTCTTGTCATTGCTTTCACCGATTTTTCCTATATGATGTGCCACCAGACCGGTTATCAGCCCGATACAGAGCTTTAATACAAAAGTCTTGGGTGCTCCAACGATATAAACCGGATCCATTAAATCCGCAATTGTCATGCCCACTGCCCCTGCAAGGCCGCCATATCCTCCGCCCAGCAGTAAAGCCGCCAGTACACAAAAGGCGTTTCCGATATGGATAGATGTGGCATCTCCTCCCGGCATAGGTATTTTTATTTGAAAAAATGTAAACGATACGAAACACAGTGCTGCTAACAGAGCCGTCTGTGCAAGCTTCATTATTGTCTGGTTTTGGTTTTTGTGCTGCATGATATGTCCTCTCCTCTTTTTGAATTTGGGAATATCATAGCACTATACTGGTTATGTTAAAACAGCCAGTTTCATGTTTTTTATCCATGCCAGTTTACTTCTGGTTTGCAGGTTCCACATTTACCATTTTTCCTTTTATTTTTGCATGATCCATTGCAATCAATACTTCTTTCGCACGGTCTGTGGGAACTTCTACGAAAGTATATTTGTCGTACATGTCTATACTTCCTACTAGTTTACCCGGCATACCGGATTCTCCTGCAATTGCTCCCAGGATGTCTCCAGGACGTACACCTTGCTTTTTACCGATATTGATAAATAAACGTACCATACCTTCTTCTGCACCTGTATTGCCAAAGTCCATACCTTTTTCTTCTTCCATTGCTTCATCATTTCCCATGGAAAGCTTCAGGAATGCAGCAGCAATATCCATAGCTGTGTAATCTTCTTCGTTCAGGTGATTCTCCAGCATATCAATCACATCTTTCAGGTCTTCATTGTTTATAATCTGGTTGACATTTTCCAGGATCTTCTCTACCTTGATTGCAGTTACGTCATCTAATGACGGAATTGGCTGTGCATAGATCTTTGTCTTACAGTATCTCTGAATATCTTTCAGCTTATATACTTCTTTTCCCACAACAAATGAGAAAGCTTTTCCGACTCTTCCTGCACGACCCGTTCTACCAATACGATGTACATAAAATTCATCGTCCTGCGGAATATCATAATTAAATACTGCCTCTACGTCATCTACATCGATTCCTCTGGCTGCAACATCTGTTGCAATCAAAATCTCTGTTTTTCCATTACGGAAACCATTCATAACACGGTCACGCTGTGTCTGCTTCAGATCTCCGTGAAGCCCTTCTGCAAAATAACCTCTGCCCTGGAGTGCCGTTGTCAGCTCATCTACTTTTCTCTTCGTATTACAGAATACAAGGGAACGCTTTGGATTATACATATCCAAAAGTCTGGATAATACTTCTTCTTTGTTTTTCTGCTTTACTTCATAATAATACTGATCTATATTTTTAACGGTAAGTTCTTTTTTTACTACCTTTATCAGTTCCGCATCTTTTTTCTGATATTGGTTGGTGATATCCATAATTGGTTTTGGCATTGTTGCAGAGAAAAGTACGGTCTGTCTTTCTTCCGGTATCTCTTTTAATACGGTTTCAATATCTTCCCGGAATCCCATATTTAACATTTCATCTGCTTCATCCAGTACAATCGTATGCACCTGGTCAAATTTAATCGTTTTTCTTCTCATATGGTCCATTACACGACCTGGTGTTCCAATAATCAGCTGTACGCCGCTTTTCAGAGAACGTATCTGTTTCACGATATCCTGTCCACCGTAAACAGGAAGTACTTTTATCCCGTGCATGAATTTTGACAATTTACGAATTTCTTCCGCCACCTGAATTGCCAATTCTCTGGTAGGACATAAGATGATCCCCTGAAGCTTCTTATTCTTTGGATCAATCTTTTCCAGAAGTGGAATTCCAAATGCTGCTGTCTTACCAGTTCCTGTCTGTGCCTGGCCAATCGCATCTTTTCCATCCATAAGTACCGGAATGGCTTTTGCCTGGATCGGACTCGCTGCTTCAAATCCCATTTCTGTTACTGCCTTTAGTATCTGGTCACTAAGACCAAGTTCATCAAATCTAACTGTTTCCATGTATTCGTGTTTCCTTTCTATTTGCCTGTTTTCCCAGGCTGCCTTTATATCTGCACTTCCCACACGTCGCTTCGCGCCATGAAATCGCATAAAGAAAGCCCTGTAACATGACTCTTATGTACAGGGCCTTAACCTCAATATTTTACATTGTTGCTATACTGACACGATATTACGAAACTTATCGTACCATAGTTTCGGTTCCCTTGTCAAGGGCGGAACCATAATTTATCCCTGGGTATCTGCCAGGATATCCTGAAATATTTCCAGCTGCAATGTATATCGGCTGTTTTATTTCACATATTATCCCTGAAGCTGCAGGAGTTTGCTCTTCAGTTCGCCTTCTAATCTCTGCATTTCAGACTCTGCTTCCATACGCTTCTGGTGTCCTTCTGTCTGGATACGCATAACTTCATCCAACGTAGAAATCAGTGACTCATTGGTAGTCTTTAAAGTCTCAATGTCTACAATTCCCCGTTCGGACTCTTTCGCTGTTTCCACAGTCGCCATCTTCAGTGTCTGTGCATTTTTCTTCAGCAATTCATTTGTCATATCCGTAACTTCTCTCTGTGCCTTTGCCGCATCTGCCGAATGAGCAACACCCAGAGCCAATACCATCTGACTTTTCCACAGTGGTATGGTATTCACAATAGTGGACTGTATTTTTTCAACCATCAGAGTATCATTTCCCTGTACCAGGCGGATCTGAGGTGCCGTCTGAAGTGAAATCATCCTTGTTAGCTCCAGATCATGAAGCTTCTTTTCGAAACGGTTGCAAAGGGAATCCAGATCTTTTGCTGCCTGTGCATCTTCCGGCAGTCCGGAATTGGTTGCTTTTTGTACTAAAGCCGGAAGCTCCTCTGCACGGATTTTAGCCAGCTTTTTCTTGCCCGCCAGAATATACATGGACAATTCTTTAAAATAAGACTGGTTAAGACCATACATCTTATCAAGTACTGCTATATCTTTTAGCATCTGTACCTGATGGCTTTCCAGAGCTTCACAGATACGGTTGATATTTACTTCTGCCTTATCATATTTCGCTTTCATTGCCGTGATCTTATTGCTGCTCTTCTTGAAGAAACCCAGAAAACCTTTTTCCTGTTCTTCCACTTCAAAACTTTTTAATTCTGTCACAACACCGGAAAGCATTTCTCCTACTTCCCCAA
This sequence comes from Robinsoniella sp., assembly GCF_034124845.1. NCBI lineage: Bacteria > Bacillati > Bacillota > Clostridia > Lachnospirales > Lachnospiraceae > Robinsoniella > Robinsoniella sp. Next base: position 4,085 of record NZ_JAWYAJ010000135.1, on the reverse strand, counting down.
GATCTTTTGTCCGGACATTGTCCAGCGCCGCTTCAGAAAAATCCGCCATTTTCTTCTGGGCTCCTGCACCATACTGCAATATAGCATTAGAATCTGTCAAGTTGATCTGTTCTGCAAAGCTGTTAACCATATTTCTTTCTTCTGGCGAAAGCATACTTTCATCAAATTCCGGCTTTTTTGGTTCTTCTACTACTGCTTTTACTGTCTGTGCAGCCTGAAGCTGATTATCACTCTTTTCTGACTGGAACGGATCCAGCGTTAAGGTCGGTGCCGGTGCTGATGCAAAGTCTTTGAATTCATCACTCATGTCTTAATCCTCTTTTCTGTAAAATTTAGCATTCCTGCAAGCTTTTGGCACAACCGGAAGTAATCAGATCCTTCCGGTGTCCGTGGATGCTCACTTATATTTAGAACTTTAATTTTATTTCATCATTATTTTCCGGATCCAGTTCCTTTTTAACAGCGCTCTCCCTTGCCTTCTTAAAATCCTGCCCCGTCAGACCTTCCTGCGCAAACATAGTCTGAAGAACAGAAATATCGGAAGAGATATCCCAGGATGTATCCTGGAAGAAACCGTCTAAAAGCTTCTCAAAAGCCATATTAATCGTATCCAGTGTATCCTCAATTTCCCGTTTGGATGTGAGAATGTTTTCACCCTGTACCGGCTGCCTGTCTAATTCTTCATAAGCATCCAGCAGCTTTACGGTGGTAGGAAGATAATACTCCATAAACTTACGGAGATCCGGGATGTGTTCCGGATGCTGTTCCACACGCTCAAATATTTTAGTGGTAATCACTTCCATCCTGGAAATTTTCTCAGATACCTCTACGCCAGGGATTGCATCGTTGCTCTTTTTAATCTTATCCAGATAGCTCTGACCCTCTTCCACTACTTTTCGTACGTCTTCCGGTACTGAACCATCTTCCCTTTTCGCCTTCTGTTCTTTTTTGACTGTCTCCGCATTTTGAATTCTGCTCCGCTCTTCCCGCTGGCGGATTTCCATCTGATGCTGCGCTTCCAGGTACTGATTATAGACCTGGTCTGTGATCATGAGACAGCTCTCTTGGGCATCAATGTGACCCTGACAGAACATATTTTTACGAATCATTTCCCTCAGGTCTTTTACGGTGTAATGAACCGGCTTCCCAACTGCATCCGCCAATTCTTTAACCGAACAATATTCACGTCCCCGAAGCTGCCGCACATAGAGTTTAAATCTCTTTAACCTGCCAAGAATCTTACTTCCCCGCCATGCCATGATAATACTGGCAAGTAAAAATGGAAAAATCACCCCAATTGCGATAGCAGCTCCTCCTTCAAGCCCTCCCGAAATCATACTTACCAAAGCTATGATAAAGGTTGCCAGACCAAGGCTTCCGGCTAAAATATAGCCCACGATAGTCAGGGAATAGCCCGCACCTTTCATCCCGCTGTTTCGGGAAATAAGTTCATTTTTAACTCCTTTTGCCGGAACATCATGAAAACTATTTTTCTGCCTGTCCCTGTTCCTGTTTTTCCTGGAATCCCAAGGATTCTGCGGCTCGGAATAAGGATGTCCAAAATTTCCGATGTTCCCCATATTACCGCGATTGAACCTCTGATTTGCCTGATTCAGGCTCTGGTTCACATTATCTATTGCACTGTTTACTGAATTTCTGATTGTATCATTCAATTGTCTGAAATTCTGCGAATCGATCGCAGACTGCACTGTATTCTTTATTTGGTCGCCCAGATTCGACCAGTCCTGGTTACCCATGATATCCTCCTGCCTTATCAATAAAAACAATATTTTACCTGATTTGCTTAAGATAAATTATAAATGATAATCCATAAAAAAACAATCTATTTCCTTTAATAGTACTTGATTTTAGAAGCATATCAGAAATTTTTGACTGATATATTAGAAAATCCTTAATTTTTTAAGAAATTTACCAAAACAGGGTTGCTTTTTCCTTTTCCAGGGTATAATATATCCATAACATGATGTAGTTTTCAATACTACATGTCGAAATATCATTTCCAGTAATTACTATATTGATGACATAGAATCTTGAGGAGGTAATATTATGAATCAAACTGCAACAATCACCCAGAGAAAATTTCGGTTAAAGGATCCCGGAAGCGCCATTACCCATTTCATAGGTATGGTAATGGCAATTTTTGCTGCTATGCCACTGCTAATTAAGACGGCGGTGATGCAGCCCGACCGGACACATATCGTATCCCTGTCTATATTTATTATCAGTATGATTATGCTTTATGCGGCCAGTGCCACTTATCATTCCCTTGATCTGACGGAACGCACCAACCGCATCCTTCGGAAGCTGGATCACTGCATGATCTTCATTCTGATCGCAGGTACTTATACACCAATCTGCATGATCGTCTTAAACGGTCCCACAGGCAATCTCTTATGTACTATTGTGTGGAGTATTGCAATTGTAGGCATAATTATTAAAATGTGCTGGATTACCTGTCCAAAATGGTTTTCTTCCATAATCTATATCGGAATGGGATGGGTATGTGTGCTTGCATTTACCCAGATTACAAAAGCTCTTCCGACAGCCGCATTTGGCTGGCTTCTTGCCGGCGGTATCATTTATACTGTTGGAGGAATTATATATGCCCTTAAACTTCCGATCTTTGATTCCAGGCATAAAAACTTTGGATTACATGAAATCTTTCATTTGTTTGTTATGGGCGGAAGCATCTGTCATTTCATTCTTATGTACGTTTATGTAGCAGGAATGGCAATTTAAAAGACTAGAGCCTGTTTGGAAATTGATTTCTGCAATGCTAAACGGCTGTCCCCGGAACTCTATTGCGTATTACGGGGACAGCCGTTTTATGTAATGAATTATGATTTCTCCTGTCCACCATCAGAACATCCATTCATAAGCTTTAGCTTGTCTTTTTTCGGAAGCTTTTTTATCTCATATTCTCTTCTCATAGCTTCCTGCCTGGTAGCAAATGTCTCACAATAGGCCAACACTACCGGCCGCCTTCCCTTCGTGTACTTAGCACCTTTTCCGCTGTTATGGTCATCTATCCTTTTTTCCAGATTGTTTGTCCAACCGGTATAGTAGGTGCCATCGCTGCACTTTAATATATACGTATAATTCATTTTATCTTCATCCTTTAATGTCTATGTAAAGCGCACATACAAGAACCTCATACATGCGCTTATTATAAAAAGCAATCGACGAAAAAGTACTTCACCCATATCAAATACGACAGTTTGCATTTGGAAATTGTAACGCCAAGTAAGAAGAATTCGATTGCGTATCCGCAGGTGTAACTTTATTCGGTACAGTGGAGTTCTTATCCGCTGTACTAATATAGTATACTCTCTTCTCTTAAAAATGTGCAAGGATTTTAAAAGGCCTTAAATTTTCTTTCCCTCCCGATTCTTTTCACGGCATTTTACCGCTTAATCGGAAAAATTGAAAATTCAAGACCTCTGTCATCTATCTTTTGCCCACTGTTTGTTTTTCGTTCGTAATCGCCTGCCTGACTATTCCAGATACAGGAAAGGATCTACCGGTGTTCCGTCTTTTTTCATCTCAAAGAAGAGATTGCTTCCTTCTTCACAGTAATATTTTGTAGGTTCACTTACATAACCTATAATGGAACCTGTTTCCACTACATCACCTACTGCTACCGGAACTTCTTTTAACTGTCCGTAAACTAATTCATAGTTATTTCCGATGTTCATGGTAATGGTTGTACCTGTTTCTTCATTTACATCGATGGACTTAACAATACCCTTTGCGGCTGCCAGAACTTGTCCGTTTACTTCACTGCCGATAATCAGTGCCGGGTTATATTTGTAAACATTTAATGTCTTGAAATATACGGTAGAATCCATACTGTAGTCAATTAATACGGTACCTGCTACCGGCCAGGTCAATGTGCTGTTATCTCCGAAATCAACGGTAGGTTCTATTTTAGCCTGAATGTTTGTTGAGTTTGCATCTACGCTGTCTTCCGACTCTTTTGCTGTATTTGCATCAGCACTTGTTTTTGCTTCGTTTTCTGCCAGATATGCGGGATCTACATCCATATCATTTGCTAATGTAGGTTT
>NZ_JAWYAJ010000134.1:0-1647 GCF_034124845.1 Robinsoniella sp. | reverse complement strand
ACACTGGTATGTATCGCAGTGTGCATCTACGTGTCCCATAAAGTTTCCCATACGATCAGTTCCCCCATCGACCATCTGATACATCACACCCGGACGATTAAGGAGGGAATCTGGACACCCGTACAGGAAGAGTGCAGCGATACGGAAATCGGTGAGTTATTCAAAGCTTTTAACAGCATGATTACAGCCCAGGAGAAATTAAAAAATGACTTGCTGGAATCCCAGAAAATGAAAACAAAGATTTCTCTGGATCTCCTACAACAGCAGGTAAATCCCCACTTTCTCTATAACACCCTGGATAATATCTGTTCTCTTGCTGAAATAGATGAAAAAGAGACTTTGATTGATATTGTTATGAATTTATCAACTTTTTACCGGGAAGGCTTGAGTAATGGTAAGTTTTACATTACAATAAAAGAAGAGCTGGAAATCACAGAAGCCTATCTGCACATTATGCAGGTACGGTACTTCAACAAATTTGACTACTATATTCACTGTCCCAGATCCCTCTATGAATATCCCTGCCTGAAGCTGCTTTTACAGCCCATTGTAGAAAATAGTATTTATCACGGTATCAAAGAACTTGAATATAAAGGTATCCTGGAAATCATGGTCACAGAATATACTGACGCTATTCGTATTGTTGTACAGGACAACGGCATTGGTTTTTCAAAAGAAGCTTATGACCAGATATGGCAGACAGGCAGCGACCACTTTGGCATCAAAAACATCCATCAGCGTATCCAGCTTTATTATGGAACGGAATATGGTCTGGAAATCGCCAATCGCCCTGAGGGAGGCTGTATCACAACAATTACAATTGGAAAGGAGGCCGCAAATCAAAATGGCCTTAAATCTTCTGATCGCTGACGATGAATATTTCATCCGGCAGCGTTTAAAAAAAATAATTCCATGGACTGCTCTGAATCTGAACTTTATTGGTGAGGCTGAAAATGGAATGGAAGTTATGGAACTGCTGGAGCAGCATCCGGTGGATATCATTATACTGGATATTAAAATGCCTAAAATGACCGGGATCCAGGCAGCGGAACAAATTCATGAGGATTATCCCCAGACAAAAATAATCATTTTATCCGGCTATAATGACTTTGAATATGCCCGTACGGCTATGCGGTATGGAGTTACCGACTATCTGCTAAAACCGGTAGACACCCTGGTACTGAAAAGTACGCTGGAGGACTGTATTGAAAAAATTGCCCTCTCCAAAAAACAGCACCGCCAGATTGAAAAACTCAATCATTATGAAAAATGTACTGCTCTTACAAATGTGCAGAACGGTTCACTGGATATTCAGGGGCTTTATACGAATTATCCGGAATTTTTACAAATTACCCACGCACTTTATATCGGGGCCTTTGTTTTTGAAAATACAGAGATGGCGGTACATCGTTTGATCACTGCTCTAAGACTGGAAGGTTTCCAGTGTGAATATACCCAGGAAGCGGAATACATTTATGTACTGCAGATCTTTTTTACAGCCCGGCAGGCTTCCCATCATATTGGCAGCGTGTTAACAGAATTTGTGGAGAAGGAAAAACATTTTGTGTTTTTAAGCGTAGGTAATCTGTTTTCCTTAACTGAAAGCTGGAATCCATACTTCAAACGGGTTCTCCATGGATTGAGCCA
>NZ_JAWYAJ010000133.1:5851-10146 GCF_034124845.1 Robinsoniella sp. | reverse complement strand
GATGTTATTCGGAGACAAATGTCAGAATGCTTTCGGTGCTGGCAATCGGTTTTGTACTGTCCAGGGCACTCAGCGGACTTGCAATTGTAAGCTTTCGGATGGCGAAGAATACCGGGCTGGCAGCAACTTTCTCAGATATGGCGGTAAAGAACAGGGTAAAGACGGTCATGATTCTATATATCCTTTTGTGTGCTGTGGGAATGATTCTCCTGGAGCCGGTTCTAGGAACCGTTTGTTTTATCAGCGCCCTTTTGATGTTTGCTTATTACCGCCGTATGTCCTATCAGAAGTTCGGCGGAATTACCGGAGATTTAGCAGGATTTTTCCTGCAGGTATGCGAACTGGTGATGGCGGCTGCAGTTGTAATTACAGCAAAAATTATTGGGTTATAAGTCTGGAAGTTAAAAACCCCGCTGCAAGCAACGGGGCATCAAATTTGTAACGCTGCGAGCAGCGGGGTACTTCTTAAATTTAGAAATGAAGAAAGGAACAGACTATGAAACTTGTAATCGGCGGTGCTTTTCAGGGTAAGAAAAAAGAAGCTTGTGAGCGGTATCAGTTGTCAGAGTCAGATTTTATAGACGGGATAACATGTAAGCAGGAGGAAATAAAAAGCTGCAGGGGGATTTTCCACTTTCATGAATATATTAAGAGAATGATCCGGGAGGGAGAAAATTCGGCAGGTATTGTAGATATGCTGTATGAAATTAATCCGGATATTATTATTGTATGCAATGAACTGGGCTATGGAGTAGTTCCCATTGAAAAGTTTGACCGGGAATACCGGGAAGCCGTAGGAAGGCTTTGCTGTAAAGCAGCGGAATATTCCGATGAAGTTGTACGGGTGATCTGTGGATTGGGTGCGGTGATTAAACATGCCTGAGATTGTGCTGATTCGTCATTCCAAAACAGAAGGCAATCTGCTGGGGCGTTATATCGGAACAACGGATGAGTCTCTCTGCGAAAAAGGGATTCAATTGCTGAAACAGAAAAAATATCCTTATGTGGATCGCATTTATGTAAGTCCTATGAAAAGATGTATCGAGACGGCAGAGAGAATCTACCCTGGCCTTCCCTGCGAGATTATAACAGATTTCCGGGAGTGCAGCTTTGGAGAATTTGAAAATAAGAATTATAAAGAACTGGATGGAAATCCTGCCTATCAGGCTTGGATCGACAGCCAGGGAACCTTGCCGTTTCCCGGCGGAGAAAGCCAGGAAACGTTCCGCAGCAGGTGCCGCCTTGCATTTCAGGATACAGTGGATCATATACTGGCAAACAAGATCAGTAGAGCCGCAGTCGTTGTGCATGGCGGTACCATTATGAGTATCATGGAAGCCTTTGCTGTACCGAAAAAAGCATTTTATGACTGGCAGGTGAAAAATGCACGGGGTTTCCTGGTAACGGTCAATGAGGCGGACTGGAGACAGCGTCAGGAGATCCGGGTTATGGAGAGCATTTGACCTTTTTCGAACATATGGTTGAATTTCTGAAAAATATGTGCTATCATGTACAGGATATTTAGAAACACACAGAGCATATTCATACATAGGCTTTGATACATGGCGGTGAAATGCATACGAAATTTTTACTGCTGATTTGGGAATAGCGCAGGCAGGATATGCACTGTTCAGGAGCATAATAATGAAAAAAAATGACTGGATACTGGCAGGTGCTGTAATAGCGGTTGCTCTCATTGCATTTGCTGGATATATGATCTTTCAAAAAGACGGAAATATGGTTCAGATCATGGTAGACGGAAAGGAATTTGGTGTCTATTCACTTGCAAAGGATCAGGTGATTGAGATCAATGGCACCAATACCCTTGAGATTAAGGACGGAAAAGCAGAAATGATTTCGGCAGAATGTCCGGACAAGCTTTGTGTCCACCAAAAGGCCATCAGTAAATCTGGGGAATCTATTATCTGCCTTCCCTATAAAATAGTAGTTCGGGTGGAAGGTGCTGAGGAAACATCTGACTATGATGCGGTAGCCGGTTAGGTGCCGTCCTTTCTATTGGAGCAATACCGCAGACTTATCTACGGTATGCAGGGGTATAAAAATGGTAACTAGAAGAAAAGCAGCATATTTTGGAGTGTTTACAGCTCTGGCATTAATTGTCACTTATGTAGAGACCCTGATTCCATTTTATTTCGGTGTTCCGGGAGTAAAACTGGGGCTTACGAATATTGTCATCCTGTGCGTTTTATATTTTATGGGAGCCAAAGATGCATTTTTGCTGTCCGTATTGCGAATTGTACTGGGCGGATTTTTGTTTGGCAGTATGTACAGTATTATTTACAGCCTTGCAGGAGGACTTTTGAGTCTTGCAGTGATGTATCTGCTGAAAAAAAGCAAAGGGTTTTCCATTGCAGGCGTCAGCATGTGCGGAGGAATTGCACATAATATAGGACAGCTGCTGGTAGCCATGGCAGTCGTTGATAATTTTAACCTGTTTTATTACCTTCCGGTATTGCTGATTTCCGGGCTGGTTACCGGGCTGTTGATTGGAATATTAGGAAATGAACTGCAGAGAAGACTGCCAAAGGAGATGTTTAAATGATAGCATATTTACGTGGGGATGTAGCTGCCCGCAATGAGAACAGTGTAGTACTGGAAGTGAATAATATCGGTTATCTGGTATATGTTTCGGGAAGAGATGCTGACCGACTTGCCGGTGCCAGAAAAGAAGTCTGTGTACATACCTATATGCATGTAAAAGAAGATGCATTGCAGCTGTACGGTTTTTGTTCCCAGGATGATCTTGAGATATTCAAACTGCTGCTTGGAGTAAACGGCATTGGTCCAAAGGCCGCACTTGGGGTTCTGACGGCACTGTCTGCCGATGATCTGCGGTTTGCTATTTTATCGGAAGATGCCAAAGCGATTGCCAAAGCTCCGGGTGTGGGCAATAAAACAGCCCAGAAGGTAATCCTGGAATTAAAGGATAAACTGAGTCTGGAAGACGCATTTGAAAAACGCCTGACAAACCAGAATGATCTGACAGTATCCGCCGGCATGACGGATAGCAAAGGAGAAGCCGTTCAGGCGCTGGCAGCTCTTGGATATTCCAATACGGATGCGTTAAAAGCCGTTAATAAAGCAGAACTAACGGATGATATGGATACAGAAGCCATTTTAAAAGCGGCGCTGAAGCAAATGGCATTTTTATAAATCCCTGCATTTATTGTTGGGCAGCATGTATAGCTGAACAGTTTAAAAACAGGTCTTTGGAGGCGGAACATGGGAAAACGTATTATTACAACAGATACTTTGGAAGAAGATATAAAAATAGAACCGGCTCTGCGCCCGCAGACTTTAGAGGATTACATTGGACAGGAAAAGGCAAAGATTAACCTTAAGGTCTATATTGAGGCAGCAAAGCAGAGAGGGGACGCTTTAGACCACGTCCTTTTTTACGGACCTCCCGGACTTGGAAAAACCACCCTGGCAGGTATTATTGCAAATGAAATGGGGGTAAATATGAAGATTACCTCCGGACCTGCAATTGAAAAGCCGGGAGAGATGGCGGCAATTCTCAATAATCTCCAGGAGGGAGATGTGCTTTTTGTAGACGAGATACACCGGTTAAACAGACAGGTGGAAGAAGTACTCTATCCGGCAATGGAAGATTATTCCATCGATATTATGATTGGAAAAGGTGCGGCTGCGCGCTCTATTCGACTGGATCTTCCCAAATTCACCCTGGTGGGTGCAACTACCCGTGCAGGACTTTTGACAGCGCCTCTTCGGGACCGTTTCGGAGTGATCCACCACTTAGAATTTTATACGGAATCAGAGCTCCAGACAATTATCGTTCGGTCTGCAGGCGTTCTGGGGGTAGAGATTGATACAAACGGAGCAAAGGAACTGGCAAAGCGTTCCAGAGGTACACCAAGGCTTGCAAACCGGCTGCTGAAGCGGGTCAGGGACTTTGCACAGGTGAAATATAATGGGCATATAACGGAAGATGTGGCGGCATTTGCCCTGGACTTGCTGGAAGTGGACAAATACGGACTGGATATGATGGACCGCAGCATACTGACTGTTATGATTGAAAAATTCAAAGGAGGTCCGGTTGGCCTGGATACCCTGGCGGCAGCTATAGGGGAAGATGCCGGAACTATTGAAGATGTGTATGAGCCTTACCTGATTAAGAATGGATTTATTATGCGGACGCCCAGAGGAAGAGTTGTTTCCGAGCTGGCATATCATCATCTTGGCATCATGCTATAAATTATCGTATCTGTTCTTAATCATAAACACACGCCGCAAGCCCATAAAAATTGGCTTTG
>NZ_JAWYAJ010000133.1:0-5841 GCF_034124845.1 Robinsoniella sp. | reverse complement strand
GATGCATGTTCCATGTTTTCACACCGATTGTGCAGCAGATGTACAGTCTTGTACGAAATAGTTATAAATTGTCTTATAAATCGACCTTGATTTTTCTTTCACTTCTCTGTATAATGAATAACAGTAAACTCCAATATTTTGTAGAATTATATAGAATGTTGTGATAATAGAGAAAAAAGTGGAGGAAGTCATATGTCAGCCAAGAACAAAGCAGAAGTCTTGATTGCAGGGAAAATATATACTTTGAGTGGATATGAGAGTGAAGAATATCTGCAAAAAGTAGCTACATACATTAATAATAAACTGGCAGAGTTTAAAAAACTGGAAGGTTATAATCATTTGTCAAAAGAGACCAAAGGAATTCTGTTGGATCTGAATATTGCAGATGATTATTTTAAAGCGAAAAAGCAGGTAGAACTTGTAGAAGAAGAACTGGCATCCAAGGACAAGGAATTATATGATTTAAAACACGAAGTAATCGGTGTCCAGATCCGGTACGAGACTGCTGAAAAAGATTTAGAAAGACTGCAGAAAGAATCCACGGAATATCAGAAAAAAATTGTGAAGCTTGAGACAGAGCTGGATGAATTATTGAGGAAATAGACAAAGAGAGGCTGTTGCTTAAGATAAATCGTGCAACTGCCTCTTTTTTGACCAGTACCAGAGCGTGTCTGGAAAAGGAAGGAATTTCCAAACACGCTCTGGATAATGATAATGAGGTGACTGATGAAAGTAGAATTACTGGCCCCGGCAGGGTCTTACGAAAGTTTAACAGCGGCACTGAGTGCCGGAGCAGATGCTGTTTATACAGGGGGAAGCAGATTTGGAGCCAGGGCATTTGCCAACAACCTGACGGAAGAAACATTGCTTCAGGCGATAGATGAATGCCATTTAAGAGGAAAGCAGCTCTATCTGACCGTAAATACTCTTTTGAAAGACAATGAATTGGCGGAACTGTATCAATATATTCTTCCCTACTATACAAGAGGTCTGGATGCAGTGATTGTGCAGGATATGGGTGTGTTTACATTTTTAAGAAGGGAATTTCCCGATCTTCCAATACATGCCAGTACGCAGATGACCATTACGGGATCGGACGGTGCAAAACTTTTAAAAGATCTTGGGGCATCCAGGATTGTTACGGCAAGGGAGTTATCCCTGCAGGAGATTGCCGGTATCCATGAAAGGGTAGATATTGAGATAGAGAGCTTTGTGCACGGTGCATTGTGCTATTGTTATTCCGGGCAGTGTCTGTACAGCAGTCTTATCGGAGGGCGCAGCGGCAACCGGGGCAGGTGTGCCCAGCCATGCCGTCTGCCATATGATCTGTACCAGAACGGCACAAAGATCAATTATGGAGCAGAAAAATATCTTATGAGCCCCAAGGATATGTGTACATTGGATCTGATTCCGGATCTGATAGAAGCTGGTGTCTATTCTTTCAAAATTGAAGGAAGGATGAAAAAACCAGCATACACTGCCGGAGTGGTTCGCATTTACCGCAAGTATATTGATTTGTATGTAAAAAATGGAAGAGAAGGGTACCGGATCGAAGAAAAGGATCGTTTGGAACTGATGGATCTCTACAACCGGGGCGGTTTTTCTACTGGGTATTATAAAACCGGGAACGGACGAGAAATGATGTCGCTGGTTCGTCCCAACCATATTGGTACGAAAGCGGCTAAAGTCGTGGATACCGGGAAGAATATATTAAAGCTAAAAGCGGCAGAAGCACTTCATCCCGGAGATGTTCTGGAATGTCTGGATGAGAAATCAGGGCAGAAGGGCACAGAATTTACCATAAGAGAAGAAAAAAAGCCTGGAGAAATCTTTCAGGTTAAAATTCCTTCCGGGAAAAAACCGGAGACTTGTAAAACAGTGATCCGTACCAGAAATGAACAGCTGCTAAAGCAACTGGAGGATACGTATCTGGTTGGGAAATTGAAAGAAAAAATTAATGGGAAATTAATACTTTACAAAAAAAATCCTGCTATACTCGAAATAAGAATGGGGGATTTTGCAGTTCAAGTTACGGGCGACGAAGTAACGGAAGCGGTGAATCAACCATTGTCTTATGAAAAAGTAAAAAAACAAATGCAAAAAACAGGGAACACGCCCTATATATTCGAAAAACTGGATATTGATATGGAGCCTGATATTTTTCTTCCCGTTCAGTCGCTGAATGAACTCCGGCGAATGGGACTGGAAACGTTGACCAGGGAAATTCAGGAGAGTTACCGAAGGGGTCTTCCTTCAAAAGAAAATACGGAGTCCTTAAGGTCTGCAGGTTATCAATATGACGAAAAAGGTAATGCTTTAAAAGAAAATAATCAGACTGGTATCCCAATTCATGTATCACTGGAATCCCTGGACGCCCTGGAAGGTCTGCTTAGACTGGATGAAGTATCCGGGATTTATCTGGACAGCGCTGCTTTTAAAGATAACCGTGAGTTCCTGAATTCCGGAACATACATCAGGAAGTGTCATGAGGCAGGAAAAAAGTGCAATTACATTATGCCGTATATTTTTCGGGCAGAGACCAGAAAATATTATGAATCCGATGCTGCCCGCAGAATGTTGTCGGCATACGATGCCATAGTAGTGAAAAGTCTGGATGAAGCCTGTTATCTGAAAGAGTGCGGATTGACGAATCCCTTAATTGCAGACCATAACCTCTATGCATTTAACCGGGAGTCAGAAGCGTTTTTGAAAGAACAGGGATTTGCTTCTGATACGGTGCCTTTGGAACTGAATGCAAAGGAAATTGGAAAAAGAGGCTGTGCAGACAGCGAGATTCTGGTTTATGGACACCTGCCGATGATGGTCAGTGCCCAATGTCTGAAAAAGACAGCCGGCAGATGCAATAAAGTGCCGGAAGTACTGTATCTGCGTGACCGTATGAAAAAAGATTTTCCAGTGAAAACGAACTGCCAGTTCTGTTATAATATTATCTATAACAGTGCTCCGTCAGTACTTCTGGAAAACAGAGATGAAATCAGAAAATTGTCTCCGGCGGCGATACGGCTGAGTTTTACATTGGAAGATAAAAAACAGGTTCTGTCAGTTACTGAGAAATATATTGATGCATTTTGCAAGGAGAAGGACATCAGGCTTGATTTGCCTGAATTTACAAGAGGGCATTTTAAGAGAGGCGTGGAGTAGGTGGAAAAGTGACAAATCTTATCATTCAGGTTTCAAAATATGTAATTATCATTTTAATGGCGATTTATACATTGCAGAGCTATGTGGTATTCCGTAAGGATGAAGACGATGCTGATTTTTTATTCTTAAGGCAGAATGTAATCATGTTCTGTATGCATTTTGTGGCGTTCATGGTACTTTATCTGGAAATGGAAGAATCCCAGCTGCTGTTTTTCTATGGCGCACAGGTAATTTATCTGGCGGCAACTCTGGTGCTGTTTCGAAATCTCTATCCGAAAGCATCCAGATTATTGATCAATCATATGTGTATGCTCATATCCATCGGTATGATTATGATTACCAGGATCTCTTATGACCAGTCAATTAAGCAGTTTAAAATCGCGGCTGCTTCTACGGTATTGGCATTGTTTATACCGGTCATCATACGCAAGCTGCGCCTGATTACAAAATGGGCTTGGGTGTATGCTGTTCTGGGAATCGGACTATTAGGTCTGGTTGCTGTAGCGGCACGGTCAACTTATGGCGCGAAAATTGCTTTTACGGTGGGAGGAATTACCCTGCAACCATCGGAATTTGTAAAAATAATTTTTGTATTCTGTATGGCTGGACTATTGCTCCGTGCTAAATCATTTAAGGATATTGTAGTGGCAACGGCTTTGGCGGCACTCCACGTTCTGATCCTGGTAGTATCCACGGACCTTGGAAGTGCGCTGATTTTCTTTATTACGTATCTGATTATGCTTTACGTAGCTTCCAGAAATGTACTCTATCTGGCGGCGGGGCTTGGTGCAGGAAGCCTGGCGGCGGTTGCGGCGTATTTTCTATTCTCCCATGTGCGTGTGCGTGTAGAAGTGTGGCTGAATCCTTTTGCGGATTATGCAGGAAATGGTTATCAGATTGCCCAGTCTTTATTCGCCATTGGCGCAGGCGGGTGGTTTGGAACCGGATTATTCCAGGGCTCACCTACGGCAATACCGATTGTAGAGCAGGATTTTATGTTTTCAGCAGTGACGGAAGAACTGGGCGGGATATTTTCTATCTGTCTGATTTTGGTATGTTTGAGCTGTTTTATTATGATTCTGAATATTGCCATGAGATTATCCAATCCCTTCTACCGGCTGGTTGCATTGGGACTTGGTACGATGTATGCGGTTCAGGTATTTCTGACAGTGGGTGGAACTATGAAATTTATCCCGCTCACCGGTGTTACACTGCCATTTGTCAGCTATGGAGGAAGCTCTATGCTAAGTACGCTGATCATGTTTGCGATCATACAGGGACTGTACATTCTTAGGGAAGACGAGGAAGAAAGCATTGAAAAGGAAAAAATCTACGGACAATATCCAAATTAATGAAATACCGGTGAATGAACCCCAGCGAAAGAAAAATGCGGGACCGGAGTCCCGGGGTGGCAGAAATAAGGATATGATGAAAGTTGCATATCTCTTCGCTGCCATGTTTTTTATGCTGATTGGTTATCTGGTATATTTTAATACAATAAAAGCGGATACAATTAATTCAAATGTAAATAATACGAAACAGGATGCACAAGCGCAGAAGATTGTCAGGGGTGCTATTATATCTTCCGACGGTGAGACGCTGGCAGGAACTAATGTGGATGCCGAAGGCAATGAGGAACGCCTTTATCCTTATGAAAATATGTTTGCCCATGTGGTAGGATATGCCAGCAATGGTAAGGCAGGTGTGGAGTCAACTTCAAATTATGATCTTCTCACATCCCATGCATCCATTCTGGAGCAGGTGCAGAATGAGGCAAAGCATGAAAAGGTTCGGGGAGACAGTGTGGTGCTGACTCTTGACACCAGACTTCAGACAGCGGCGTATAATGCCATGGGTGTGTATAAGGGAGCCGTGGTAGTCATGGAACCCAGTACCGGTAAAATACTGGCAATGGTTTCCAAGCCGGACTTTAATCCCAATACTATATCCAGTGACTGGGATACCCTGGTTTCGGATGAAACCAACAGTTCTCTTCTGAACCGTGCCGTACAGGGCTTATATCCGCCGGGATCTACCTTTAAGATCATGACTGCACTGGAATATATGAGGGAACATCCCGATTATCAGAATTATAGCTATAACTGTACCGGACGTATATCAAAAGAAGATGTGACGATTACCTGTTTTGGGGGAGAAGCCCATGGGCAGGTCAATTTAGCGGATTCCTTTAAATATTCCTGTAACAGTTCCTTTGCCAATATGGGACTGGAACTGGATAATATCGCATTCAGAAGTTTATGTGAAGATTTTATGTTTAACAACACGCTGCCGATTTCTATGGAAGCAAGTACAAGCCGTTTTGAACTGAATGAACACACATCCTACGGAGAAGAGATGGCAACGGCAATCGGCCAGGGAAATACCCTGGTAACGCCTCTTCATATGGCGTTAATCACCTCAACCGTTGCAAACTCAGGTACTTTAATGAAACCATATATCATTGACCGCCTGGAAACCTTTGACGGGGATAAGGTAAAAGAAAATAAACCGGAGGTATATAAGGAATTAATGTCGGCCCAGGAAGCCGGGATTCTCTCTGATTTTATGACGCAGGTTGTAGAAGGCGGAACGGCAAAATCCCTCAGCGGACTTGGATATACCGTAGCCGGCAAGACCGGATCTGCCGAGTATGAAATAGGGTCAAATGCGGCGGATAAA
>NZ_JAWYAJ010000132.1:0-8261 GCF_034124845.1 Robinsoniella sp. | reverse complement strand
CCCCTCTTTTTTGTCCTTTATGAAGTAATATATAGTTCGCCAGACCTTGTGTGGCTTTTCGAACAGTATAAATGTTCATTCGATTTGTCCCGGCTCCAATTATGCCACGCAATCCACCTGTTCCAAATTCAAGATCTTTATAAAATCGTTCCTTGATTTCATCCTCATTACCGGCTAAAGCTTTTAATTCTATCTTGGTTTCGTCATCAAAATAATTGTCTTCTAACCAATATTCATATGCGTTTGTGAATCCCATAGATAATCTCCTTTTTTACTAACTTTATATAATTTAAACATGTGTTAAGATAAATTCACATTTCCCTTCAACACACACACTTTTTTTACCTGCATGGATAAAGAATGTATCTCCCGCCTTAAATTTTAATGTAATTCCTTGCGTTAATATCTCTCCATTACCTTTGATTATAACAACAGTCACAAAAGAAGTGTCATCAACTTGAAAAACCACCGATTTATCTACCAAATATTTTATACTGACAAAATATTTGCACTGACCAAGCTGTTGTTCCTGATACCCCATTCCATTTGTTATTTGATAATCCATTTTTTGTAAATTGCAGTCATAATCTAAAGTTGAAACTTCCAGTGCTTTATCTATATGCAGTTCTCTTAACCTGCCATATTTATCTGTTCTTCCATAATCATATAGTCGATACGTGCAATTTGAATTTTGCTGTATTTCACATAATAAAATCCCTGCACCAATGGCATGAATAGTTCCTGCATTAACGAAAAATGTGTCTCCCTTTTTTACCTCAACCTTATTAAGAATTTCAAGAACTGTATTATTTTCTATTCTCTTTTTCAACTCTTGCTTACTGACATTTTTATTGACACCAAAATAAATAAATGCACCTTCTTCGCAATCCATTATATACCACATCTCATTTTTCCCGTACTCATATTCTTCCCTGAGTGCATAGGAATCATCCGGATGTACTTGTATGGATAACTGCTGCTTTGCATCAATAAATTTTATTAAAATCGGAAATCTTTCAAATGCTTTGCATTTCCACCCCAAGGCTTCAGATCCAATAACTTTTAAATACTCGTCAAAAAGCATTCCTTTATATTTACCTTCAGCTATTGAACTTTGTCCATCTCCATGTGATGACAATTCCCAGCTTTCCGCAATAATATCATACTCACAATTCTTACCATATACATCCCTTAGTTTTCTTCCCCCCCACAAATAATCTTTAAAAGTTGGCTCACACTTAACAATTGCTTCTTTCACCACACTTTGTGCTGTACCCTCACTGATATACTCCATATCTTTGTCAGCCATAAGTTTTCCGGTTGCTACTTCAATAATTACTACATTATCACTCGTATTGTTTGACAACATATGTGGCGTTCCGCTAGGAAAAAAAACATTTTCATTAATATGATAATCCTTTGTTGATTTATCCAAAGTAATTGTCGCTACACCTTCTACCACAGACCATTGTTCACTTCTGTGCTCGTGCCGGTGATAAGTCGTTGCTTTTCCGGGGAACAAGGTAACCTTCTTTACTTTATAATGTTCGGTTTGGTTTAATATTTCTACGGTTCCCCAGGCATTATATATTACAGTATTATTTTCAAAATAATTATTATATATTTTTTGATTCTTCTTAATGATTTCTTTAATGTGATCTGTTTTATATTTTGATGTAACGTAGGTTACATCATCTGTATTTACAACTATCGTATCTTCCAGATTATTAACAACCACCAGTTTTTTATCTGTATGATTAATCACCATCACATCTTTACAGTCTTCTTCAATTATCCGCTCTTCATTCTTTGCTGACATATAAGATGCCAATACCGCAATATCACTTATATCCTGCCAATAATAATCCGATTTCACTACTTTTACATTCTTTGACCGCTCAAAGACTGCGTTTTCTACACTGACTGCAGGGATAGACCTCATTTCCTCATAAGACAATATTATTTCTTTTTTACTGAGGCTCTTTTTAAGTATTAATTTATGGCAAGCCTCATAGATCTGTGGAGCCTCTAATAGCAATTCATGTAAAAAATCCCCTGCAACAAAAAGAAAATTGCCACTATTCCAATAATAGTCCCCTGAATTTATATAATTTACTGCTGTTAAATAATCCGGTTTCTCATGAAAAGAGCAAACCTTTTCACCTGAATATCGTATATATCCATAACCTGTATGCGGAGACACTGCTTTTAACCCAAAAGTAACCAGTGCTCCTTTACGGGCAAGCTTTTCTGCTGCTATTATTGTATCTTTATAAGTACTGCCTTCTATAATATGATCTGAAGATACTACATACACTAAATCCGATGGATTACTGCAAAAACAAGCAATCGCTATTGCAGGTGCTGTTTTACGCCCTTCTTCTTCAAATATGCATCTATATTTTAACCCTTGAAAAGCCTTCATTTGCCCTTCCACGATAAAATGATAATTATAATTTGTTACAATTATATATTCTTCACAAAAAGGCATATTTCTTGCGATTGTTTCCTGAAAGATAGATCGATTCTCCTTAATCTGCATAAATTGCTTCGGATAATTTTCTCTTGAAAGTGGCCAAAGACTGTTTCCTTTTCCACCAGCCAGTACAATGCACTTCATAATCAGGTTTCTCCTCTCATTGAAAACTATTGCTATTTTATCATACTAACCATAAAAAGTCTACAAAAGCTAGTACTCCATCCGAACGGTAATGATATTGACAGTACTAAATATTTTGTCATCTGTTGTAATACAAAAAGCAAATCATGCGTACATTAACAACGATAATACCTGTGTCCAATGACTATCGTTATTAATCTTTTATGATTTGCTCATATAGATTATCTACTATAACAGAAAGTAAAATAAATAATATATTACTTTTAAGACTTACTCTCAAATCATACTCTTTCAAATAAGCTCCGATAAAATAGTATATAGTAAGTGGATACATGGTAACCTTACAAATATCTACTTTCACCTTTTTCTTTTAGTAAATCAACTACTTCTTTTACATTTTGTGCTTTATTTCTTGAGCAGACCAATAATGCATCATCTGTCTCAACAATAATTAAATTCTCAACACCTATAGTAGCGATTAGCCTGCCATTCGAAACAGATATACAGTTCTCGGTATCAATATTTATCTGATCACCACATATAATGTTACCATTATGATCAGATTTGAATAATGCATCCATAGTATCCCAGCTACCAACATCGTTCCACCCAAACTCACCTGTTAATACTACTACATCCGAAGATTTTTCCATAATACCATAGTCAATTGAAACACTTGGAATTGACGGATAAATGCGTTCGATAACTGCTTTTTCATCCTCTGTTCCTATGGAATCAGAAATTTGATCTAAGCAATTATAAATATCTGGCAAATATCTTTTGAAGTTATCAAGTATTGTGGATGCTTTCCATATAAACATACCGCTATTCCATGCATATTCACCTGAATCTATGTATTTCTTAGCAGTATCCAGATCTGGTTTTTCCACAAATTCAATAACTTCTTTTACCATATCATTCGATTTATTATACTTAATATATCCATAACCTGTGGATGGAAAGGATGGCGTAATTCCTATAGTGACAAGTTTCTCTGATGCCATTGCTGTTCTTATCGCTTCATTAAATATTTTAACAAATGATTCCTCATCCTTGATATAATGATCTGCAGGAAATATACACATAACCCCATCACCATACTTTTTCATGATTTCTATTGCTGCATAACCAATACATGCAGATGTATTTCTTGCTGATGGTTCCGATAAGATATGACCTGCCCCAATAAACTCTGGGGTTACTTCACACATTTTATCAGCTTGCGCAGAATTCGTAACGATAAATATTTTATTTTCATCTACTACTTTACTAACACGTTTTATTGTCTCATTAATCATAAGATCATTGCCTGTTAGATTTAAAAGCTGTTTCGGTGTTTTCTGTCTGCTGGCAGGCCAAAAACGAGTACCTCCGCCTCCTGCCATAATTACCCCATATATATTCATATTTTATCCCTTACCTTTCTTGATAATATCTATGAAGTGTGTGGTCAAGCTATTTATTGTAACACACTCATTTCAGTCGTTTTAGTGAAATTTAATAGGTTTGGCTGGTACGCCAACTGCTGTACTTTTTGCTGGGATATCAGTGATCACCACGGAACCTGCACCAATGATTACTTCATCTCCAATATTTTTACACTGTATAATATTAGAGCCAACTCCTATTTCACTGCAATCTCCTATTTTCACATTTCCCGAAATATTTACGCTTGGATAAAGAGTAACATAGTCCCCTATTGTGGAATCATGACCAATTGTACAGTCCGAATTAAAAACTGCAAAATCCCCAATGCTAATATTTACAGTAATAATGCATGAAAAACAAAATATACAGCCTTTTCCAAAGGAAACTTCTTCAGATAACCGAACATCATCTGCAATAAATGTCGGAAAATCAATGTTTTTATTTTGGGACAATCTTTCAGCAACCGACTTTCTATGTTTTGCATTGCCCAGACAAATAACTGCATTAATTGCTGTTGGATACTGCTCTAACCACTTTGAGTCTCCAATAACTTTCAATCCATTTACAACTTTATCAAGCAAATCTGGTGTATCATCAACAAACCCGAGTATATTATACTCTTTTAAAAATTCTTTGTTAACCTGCATTTGAAACAATATTTCTCTTCCCAATCCGCCTGCTCCAAAAATCACAAGATCCTTTTTCATTTACTTACTACTCTCTTCCTCATTCTAATATACAGTGAGCTATCATTATATTTTCCTCAAGCTTAAAACAATATCACATATTCTATCAACATTATCTAAGGTAAGGTCTGCAAATAAAGGTAACGTTAATATACGCTTAGAAATATGTAAAGCTATTGGTGTCTCTTCCACATTATATAATCCGTTAAAACATTCAAAAGTATTTGTTAAAGGATAAAAATATTTCCTGGCATAAATATTGTCTTCTTTTAATCTGTCACAAACCTCATTACGTGTAGCACCAAAATCAATTTCGTCAAATACTACCGGGAAATAAGCATAATTAGATTTCACATTTTCTTGATCCATTGACAAATATAAACCTTTTACATTTTGGAGTCTCTCTTTATATCTATTTACTACTTTCTTTCTTTTTTCAATCTCATCTTCCACATGACGTAAATTACATACTCCCATTGCAGCCTGGAACTCATTCATTTTTGCATTTGCCCCTACTCCATCTACTGTAACTTCATCACGTATTCCAAAATTTTTCAATCGGTATAATTTACCTTCAAGTTGGTTATCCCCAAAGCAAATAGCTCCACCTTCAATTGTATTAAAGACTTTTGTTGCATGGAAACTAAACATCGACGCATCTCCATATGAGCCAATCCCTCTGCCTTTATATTGTATTCCAAATGCATGTGCTGCATCATAAATTACTTTTAAATCATATTTTTTTGCAATTCGTTCTATCTCTTCAATATTGCATATATTTCCATATACATGAACCGGTACAATGGCTGTCGTTTTATCCGTAATCAAAGATTCAATTTTACTGATATCAATGGTAAAGTCCCCTTTGTTAATATCACAAAAAACTGGTGTTAATCCATTCCGTACAATTGCATGTGTTGTGGATGCGAAAGTAAATGGTGTTGTTATGACTTCTCCCGACAAATTAAATGCCTGTATTGCTAATTCCAAGGCCATATGGCCATTAGAAAATAAAGATATATGGTCTACATCCAAATACTCTACCAATTGCTTTTCAAGTTTTTGGTGAATCGCCCCCATATTCGTTAACCAATGGGTATCCCAAAGTGGTCTGATTTCCTCCATATATTCTTCAAATCCCGGCATAGAAGAATTTGCTACTAAAATTTTATCTTTCATCCTAATCACCTAATAATGACCTTTCTGTACTTTTGCCATTTATCGTGTCTGAACTATATTTAATAACTCCCGACTATTTAATACTCTGGTCAACCTTTTTTAACATGCCCTATTAACTCTAACACGATTCCTTTTAAATATATAAAGCTTTCAAATTTAAAAATTATAGAACCTATAAGGTATATTAAAATACCAACTAAAATTTGTAAAATCAACAAGATCCAATTATTACCTATAAAAAAACCAATAGGAATAATTGCTATCCCCATAAATATAGACAGCAACACGGATGGCAAAATATCTTTTACCTGTTCTAAATAACCATATTTCAGTAATCCTTTATTTGGATATGCGTTAATAATACTACTTATAAGCGAAATAAACAAGGCACTTAACGCAATTGATATTACTCCCCATTTCATTACACATAGAATCACTACAATACCAATTGTCTTCTTTACCAATTCCAACTTTAAAAAAAGATCACTGCGTCCCACCGCTTTCATCGCTTCTAAGTTAGCTGTGTGGATTGGCCAAAATGCATAAGACAGACAAGCTATTTGAAGATACGGTACACAAGATACCCACTTATCTGTTAGAAGTATAGTGATAAGTGGTTTAGCTATTACCGCTAAACCAATCATCAGAGGCCACATCACATAAGAACTAATTTTTATAGCACGTCTCGTCATATCCTTTACTTTGTTTTTATCATCCTGATACATGGAAATTGCCGGAAATAATACACTGCTAATAGACGAATTGATATTTACAACCAGTAAATTTGGCAACTGATCACCTTTGTTATAATACGCCAGATCCTGTGAAGAATATACTTTACCAATAACCAAACTTCTTAACTGATTGTAACCGGTATCTAACAAGCCGGAACACAATAATTTCCATCCATATTTAAATAGTCCCTTAAGCCTGGATAATGAAAATGAAAGTATCGGGCGCCATTTAACAGTAAACCACAATACAATAGTATCGATAATGGTATTTGTTAAGTATTGTGCAACTAATGCCCATATGCCAAACCCATTATATGCTAAAACCATCCCTACTACCCCGGAAGTAATTGTCCCAAAAAAGGTTGACCAGAAAAACCGTTTAAATAACATGTTTCTTGACACATAAGCTTGCTGAACTGAATTAATAGCTGCAATCGGTATTCTTATACTTAAAACCCGAACTGCATTACATAGAATCTCATTATCATAAAAATTTGCTATATGAGGTGCTGATATAAATAGTATAATATATAAACAAATAGAAAAAACTATATTGAAATAAAATACAGTCGAAAAATCAATGTTATCTGCTGTTTTTTTCTGAATTAATGCACTACCAAATCCATTTGTTACAAACACGTCCGCAATTGTTATAAACACAGTAATTAATGCAATTGAACCATAATCTGTGGGGGCCAGTAAGCGAGCCAATACAACCGAAACAATAAAAGTTACTAATTGAGCAATAATACGTTCAGAAAACTTCCAAAAAAGTCCTGAAAAAACTTTACTCTTAATTTTAGAAACATGTTCTCCCATATATCCACCTTTATTTAAGTCTCTCTATGATGTGATTTCGTTTTACTTAAATTATAAATATCACCAATATAATGAAATCCCGGACAATATCTTAATATTCTATAGTACACTTTTCTATATATACTTAGCTGATTCCAATTATCGCTATACCTCTCTTGCATCATCTTCCTAAAATCTCTTTGCAAAAGTAATATTGTATATTCATAATGTCTAATATATTTATCAATATATTTATCAAATCGACTCTGTGTATATTCGTTGTATTCCTTCATACATTCAATTTGATTTTTATAATAATCGCATACTTTTTCTTTTTGTTTAACCGTTGTTTTCGTTACACTGGAGCTGCTGCCCAATCGATAACAGGACATATTCTCGGGTAAATAATAGATATTACCTTTTGTTATCAAATAAAGCATAATTGGCAAATCTTCTACTATTGAATTTATTAAAAAGTCCGGTCTGGTTTCACAGAGCCCCCAGATGTCTCTTGTCCTAAAGAAATAACTGCTGGTTTGAAATGTCCACTCAATATTGCCTGCTTCTGACTGCATATAATCTTCTGGGGTAACTATCCCTGGTCTGATAATATTGGGGGGAAATATTTTGTCTAAGGTCGAACCGTCTTCTTTAATCCATGACACAATATGCGTTGATACAGAACAATCCTGATGACGCTCTAATATCTCATACTGCTTTTGCAATTTACGATCATCTGTCCAATAATCATCTCCCTCGCACATAGCAATATATTTTCCCCTGGCATTCATGAACAAAAATTCAGAATTCATCTTT
>NZ_JAWYAJ010000131.1:0-19922 GCF_034124845.1 Robinsoniella sp. | reverse complement strand
TGAAAAAGATTTCGGGTGAGGGAAAAAGGATCACGGTGGTCATTGCCGGTAACCATGACAATCCACAGCGTCTGGTAGCCGCCACGCCGCTGGCAATGGATCATGGAGTTATTATGGTAGGGACTCCCAAAACGGTGATACCAGCAGGGAAGTACGGACAACATCAGGTCACGGATTCCAAAGAGGGATATATTGAGATAGATATAGGTGGGGAGAAAGCGGTAATACTTACGATTCCATTTCCAAGCGAGAAGCGGCTAAATGAGGTACTTTATGGTGATATGGATACGGATGAGGAGCGTCTGCTTACTTATGGAGAGCGGATGAAGGAGCTTTTTAACTCTTTAGAAGGGTATTTTCGAGAGGATACGGTGAATCTAATCGTATCTCATTTGTTTGTTATGAACAGTGTGGAGGGCGGGTCAGAGAGAAGCATCCAGCTGGGAGGCAGCTATATCGTAGGCGGGGATATTTTCCCTGCAAAGGCCCATTATATTGCCCTTGGGCATATTCACAAGCCTCAGGTAGTGCCTGGAAACCACACTGCCCGTTACAGCGGGGCGCCGCTGCAGTATCACCGGGGGGAAGAGGCATATCAAAAGCAGGTGCTTCTGGTTGATGTAAGTGCCAAAAAAGGCGCAGAGATCACATCGATCCCTTTGAAGCAATATAAGCCCATTGAAGTATGGCGCTGCAAAAGTGTGGCAGATGCAGTTGACCTGTGCCGGGAAAATGCAGAGAAAGTCTGCTGGGTTTATCTGGAGATTGAAACGGGTCGTGCGATTCTGGAAGATGAGATCAAGCAGATGAAGCTATTAAAAGAAGATATCCTGGAAATACATCCGATTTTCCCGGAAATGCAGAGGGAAGATGGGGCCGAGCGGTATCTTGAACGGCCGTTTCATGAGTTGTTCCAGGAATTTTACCTTCATGAACGGGGGATCCCGATTCCGGAAGAAACCATGGAAGTATTATTAGGGTTATTGGGAAAGGATGTGGAACATGAGACCGATCAGACTTAAGATACGGGGGCTGAACAGCTTTGTGGAAGAGCAGACGATTGACTTTACTGAGCTTTGTAAACGTGGATTCTTTGGAATCTTCGGTCCCACGGGAAGCGGAAAATCTACCATACTGGATGGAATGATACTGGCATTGTACGGAATAAAGGCCATGTCCAGGGGAACGAATGAATTTATTAACAAGAACTGCCAGAGCGCCGGCGTGAGTTATGAGTTCCAGGTGACCGGAGTGAGGGCAATGCGTTACCGGGTGGAACGGGAATTTAAGCTGACGGCCCAGGGAACGAAAGCTGGAAAATGTAAACTGGTGGATGTGACAGAGGAAGAAGTTATTCTGGAGGATTCCGTCAAAGGGGTAGACCGTGCCTGTGCGGATATTATTGGTCTGACTGCTGATGATTTTATGCGGACAGTTGTATTGCCGCAGGGAAAGTTCAGTGAATTTTTAAAAGTCAGCGGCAAGGACCGGAGAGAAATTCTGGAGCGCTTATTCCGACTGGAAGAATACGGAAAAGGCCTGGAAGAAAAGTTAAACGGTGCTTTGAATGAAGAGAAGGCAAAACGGATGAATATCCAGGGACAGATGGAAGCCTATGCACTTGCCAGCGAAGAACTGCTGGAGCAGCGTATCAGGCAGCAGGAAGAGGGCAGGCAGCTTCTGGAACAGACAGAAAAAGAGTCTCATGAAGCAAAAGAAAAATACAAAGATTATCAGACTGTCCGGCTCTTAATGAAGGAGCGGGAAGAACAGGAACAAAAGCTTAGTGAACTGACGAGACAGTCAGAAGAAATAGAGCAGATGAAAGAGAGACGGGACGCCGCGGTCAGGGCAGATGGGATTGTGCCTATGCTGGCATCCTATGAAGAACTGGCGAATCAGGAAAAACTGCTGCAGGATCAGATCCAGGAATGGATGAACCGTCTGGAAGCTGTCAATGGGGAGAAGAAGGAGAAGGAGGAGGCGTTTCAGAAGGTTGCCGGGCAAAGGGAAGAAGAGGAGAATGGCATCCGCTTAAAGCTGCAGAGTGCCAAAGAGGCATGGGAGCAGTGGAAAGAGCTTCCGGAAATGATGGATAAACAGCAGGAGCTGCAAAATAGGCTATCCTTTCAGCAGAAGCAGTTGAAAAGTTTAGAGCAGAAACAAGAAATTCTGATACAGAGAGAGGAAAAAGAAAGCCAGATCATCCAGGAGTTGGATAACAGTCTTCAGGAATTAAAAATATCCGCAATATACCGGGATCAGATTGACCATGGTATTCATCAGAGTGAGACTGTATATACATCAAAAGTGGACTTAGATAATATCAAGAAGAAGCAGAAAGCCGGGATAAAAGAGTTTCAAAAAGAAGAAACAGCGGCAAAGAAAACCGATGGAATGTTAACGGAAAAAGAAAAGGAAAGACAGCAGATTGCAGAACAGCTGACGAAACTAAAAGCGGATATCCGGGAAAAGCAAATCGTCCTACTTCGCAGAGAACTTAAGGAAGGAACCCCTTGCCCCGTCTGCGGAGCGATTCACCATGAGCCGGGAAAAGAGACCGAACAAAAAGCCGGGATTCTGCCGGGAGAAGAAAACCGGGTAGAAGCGAACCAGTTAGAAGCGAACCAGTTAGAAGCGAACCGGGTAGAAGAGCTGGAGGAAATGCTGGACAAATGCAATGGGGAAATCCAAAAGCTGGAACGGAAAAAGGACAGTCAGACAGGCATCCTGAATCTTCTCTCACGTAATCTAAATGAGCTGCAGGAGGAAATGAAAAAAGCGGAGGGCAGCTGGGAAACGCAGAATGCATTATTGCTGGAGTTACAGGTTCAGACTGGGATTCTGGAATTTAAAGAAGAAAAGAAACGTTTGCAGAAACTGGAGAAAGACCGGGAAGAAAAAGAAGAGCAGCTACAGACCGCAAGAAAGTCACTGAGCAGCAGCCAGGATCTGCTGAAGGAAATTCAGGCGGATATGAATGCAGCAAAAGAGGCTGCAAATAAAATACAGCTGGAACTGGCACCTCTTGAGAGCAGCATTCAGGAGAAGAAGAGACTTGTTGCGGAAAAAATCGGTGATGACATTAATCCGGAAACCTGTGTAGGATTACTGGAAAAAGAACTGGCTTTTCTATTGAATCACTATGAAAGATGCAGGTTGGAATTCCAGCAGGCAGCGGAGGAAAGCCAGGTGATCAAGCAGCAGTCAGACCAACTGCAGGGACAGCTTGAAGGGAATAAAAATGCACGCTTAAAATCGGAGGAAAGACTGAATCAGGAACTGGATCGTCTGGATTTTGAAAATATAGAAGATGTTAAAAATGCCGTTTTAGACAAAGAGCGGTATGAGGAGCTGAAAAACTCCATTGAAAATTATTATAATGAGATACGGGAATGTTCATCTAAAATAAAGGAAACGGGAGAAAAGCTGAATGGCAGAACTGTATCGGAAGCAGAAACAAAGGAATTAAATGCCAGATGCCGGGAACTTGAGGCTGCCCTGAACAAACAAAAGGAGCAGCTGGGAGAATGGAAACAGCAGGTAAAAAGCATCAGAGGGAACCTGGAGAAGAAGAAAAAACTCCGGGGAGAACTGGACGGCGTAGAACATCAGATCGGTATTCTGGAAGACTTAAAAGGAGTCAGCCGGGGCAAACGCTTTGTGGAATATATGGCTGCTGAGCGGCTGAAGTATATCTCCAGAAGTGCATCCAGACGGCTTTCAGAGATTACAAACGGCAATTACGAGCTAGAAACGAACCAGGAAGGGGAGTTTGTGATCCGGGATAATAAAAACGGAGGTGTTCTAAGGGCACCGGCAACGCTTTCCGGAGGGGAGACTTTTGTCACATCTCTCGCCCTGGCGTTGTCTCTGTCGGAAGAAATCCAGCTTAAGGGAACCGCACCGCTGGAACTGTTTTTTCTGGATGAAGGGTTTGGTTCTCTGGACGAAAATCTTCTGGATGTAGTTATGACATCTCTGGAACGGATTCACAATGAGCACCTAAAGGTAGGAATTATTTCTCATGTGGAATCGGTGAAGGCAAGGGTTCCGGTGCGGCTGATCGTAAGTCCGGCACAAAGCGGAATCAGTGGGAGCAAGGTTGAGATAGAGCATTTGTAGAGGAAGAAGGATTATAGAATGAAGCTATTTTTTAGGAGATACTGGTTGATCATTGCCATTGCAGCCATTATTTTGTATCTCATTATTGGGATGATGGCACCTTTTATGGTAATCAAAAAAGTCGGTGCGGATTATAAAATGAGTTCCAGTGTAGATAAATATTATTCCGATACCCTGTCGGTAGACCGGGCATATATCGTAGAAGACAGCATGGATGCGCTGGATGACCGAATCCGAATGATTGAACAGGCGAAGGAGCGGATCATTTTATCCACCTTTGATATGCGGCCCGGATACAGTACCACGGATGTGCTGGCGATGATCTTAAATGCAGCTGACAGGGGGGTGAAAGTTCAGATTCTGGTAGACGGAATCAGCGGCTTAATCCGAATGGAAGGGAAAGATCTTTTTTATGCAGTTTCCAGCCACCCCGGCGTAGAGGTTCGGATTTATAATATGCCAAATCCGGCAAAACCCTGGACCTTTCACGGAAGAATGCACGATAAATACCTGATTGTGGATGACCGGTATTATCTTTTAGGAGGCAGAAATACTTTTGATTATTTTCTGGGAAATTACATCGAAGATGACAAGAGCCTGGACAGGGAAGTCTTCATTTATAATACAGCTGCAGGGACAGAGCGGACAACAGAAAGTTCGTTGTCTGAACTGGAATCTTATTTCAATGAAATGTGGGATTACAAGTACTGCAGGGTTTTTCATTCTGACAGCAAGCTTCAGGAAAAGGATGGCGTAAAAGCAGAAGTGGCAGCTTTAAAACAGCACTATCTGGATCTCAAGAAACAAAAACCGGAGCTATTTGCCAAAGACGATTATTTTGATCAGATAACCGTTCCGGTCAATAAGGCAACGCTGGTTTCCAACCCCAAGGATATCTACGGAAAAGAACCTACGGCATGGTATGAAATGCAGCAATTGATGTCACACGCCAAAGAACGGGTAGTTCTGCATACCCCTTACGCGGTTTTAAGCGATGATATGTATCAGGGAATGAGAGATATCAGTGCTACCGGCGTGGATTTCACCATGCTGATCAATTCGGTGGAAAATGGCGATAACATTGTTGCATCATCGGATTATCTGAAGAATAAAGGCAGAATCATTGATACCGGAGTGCAGATTTATGAGTATGACGGAGGTGAGTCCTATCATGGGAAATCCATCTTAATAGACGATAATATATCCATTGTGGGATCCTATAATCTGGATCTTCGGAGCACTTATGTAGATACGGAACTAATGCTGGTCGTGGACAGTAAAGAGCTGAACCGGCAATTAGAGGGGTATATGGATAGACTGCAGGAGGACGCCAGAAAAGTAATTGATAAAGACACTTATGAGACTCCGGCGCATATCAAAGTTGCCGAGGTACCGTTTATTAAAAAAGTGATCTGGAAGGTATTGGGAGTTGTACTTGGGCCTTTTCGGGTAATGATCTGATAAGAACATAACAGGGCGCTAATCACAGATGGTTACCCATCGTGATCAGCGCCCTTTCTTTTTAAAAAGCTGTTATGATAACTCTACGATTGATATTGCACCATGTGGAGCAGTAGCCGTCAGAGAGGAGTTAAATAAAAAGCTCAGTGTTGTAACCGAAGCAGCGTTAATCAGGAAGGTTCCCGATACGCCAGGGTTTGTAGCTGATAGTGTGGAGGTGCTGTTTGTTACAAAGTCCGACTGGGAGGTTCCGTTTACCTGAGGTGTTACTCCTATAAATCCAGCTAAAGTAACGGTGGCGTTCACAATATAGGATACGGAATAAACATGGCCTGCAGCTAACTGAAACGTAGTTGTCGTAGGTGCAGTGATATCCGTGCCGTTATTGAAAACAACACCGAAGGCAATCGCTGCATTATTTGTTAAAGAAGCTGAAGTTACCGTATATCTTGCATTTGTCTGGGTAGGTGTTGGACCGGTAGGTCCCGTTGCGCCGGTGGCACCCGTATTGCCGGTAGCGCCGGTATTTCCATTCGTTCCTGCAGTTCCGGTAGGACCAGTGGCACCAACGGCTCCGGTAGGACCGGTAGCGCCGTTTGCGCCCGTTGCGCCGGTAGCGCCAGTAGCACCGGCAGCACCAGCCAATCCCGTAGCACCTGTGGGACCAACAGCCCCGGTAGCACCATCTGCGCCAGTAGCACCAGCGGCTCCTGTGGCCCCGGTAGGACCGGTTATTCCATTGGCGCCGGTAGCGCCGGTAGCGCCGGTAGCGCCAGTAACGCCATTGGCGCCGGTAGGACCTGTAGCGCCAACAGCGCCGGTAGGACCTGCAGCACCATCCGCGCCGGTAGCGCCGGTAGCACCCGTTGGTCCATCCCCGCCATCCGCACCGGTAGGTCCGGTGGCTCCAGTAGCGCCGGTTACGCCATTGGCGCCCGTGGCTCCGGCAGGACCAACAGCGCCGGTAGCGCCAGCATCACCGGTAGCGCCGGTAGCGCCCGTATTGCCGGTAGCACCTGCCACACCAGTAGCCCCGTCAGCGCCAGTGGCACCAGTCGGTCCGGTGGCTCCCGTTCTGCCTGCAGGTCCGGCAGTCCCCGTTGGGCCGGTAGCGCCGACAGCCCCGTCAGCTCCGGTTGGTCCGGCAGCTCCCGTGGGACCGGTAGCGCCGTCAGCACCCGTATTACCAGTAGGCCCGGTAGGTACACATGGATTCGTACAACACAATTAAACAGAGTTAAATTCAACAGATAGGATGTCGTTCTTTTGATTGATGATAATTTTTTTAATAAGATGATGCCAGAATCGCTGCTTTCCCTGCCTGCCCAGTGTATGATAGATTTCTTGAAAGCCGCAGTTTATAATCCTTTCTAATTCGGAACTGTCATTTTCTTCCGAATGAGTTTCGCTGGAAATCAGCTCTAATACATGAAGCTGCTGTATGAGACTGCTATATTCTTGTTCGTATTTTTCCAGACCGATTCTGCTTTTTTGGAAGAGAAAATTTAACCGCTCTATTTCCTTATTAATTTTATCGGGACTAGCTATTGATTTTGTCTTTTTGTGTGTTTTTATATGAATACACTTAGTTTTGCAGCAGTCATATTTCCTTAATAAGTGTTCCAATAAATATAATTCTATCTTTGCTTCATTCAGCGGATTGATTTTGTGCAGTTTATTGTTTGTTCCATAGGAACAGCGGTAGTAAATATATGTTTTTTTTGCACCTGTTTTTTGATACAGAACCCTTGTGGTATAGGAAGCGGACAGTGATCTGCCGCAATATGGACATTTTATCAAACCTGTAAAAAGGTACACTCGTTTACCGGCTGGTTTTCTTACATTCCGGGTTGCTGTTTTTTGAATTATAGCCCAAGTTTCGGCTGAAAAGTATGGTTCGCAATATGAGGTGTTATCTCTGTATTTACCGATATAAAATTCACTTTTCAACATGCTGTTCATGATATCATAGGTAAAGGTTTCATCATAATTTTTTCGGATGTGTTCTACCGTGGAGCGTTTGCTTTGGGACATCTGAAAAAAACGTGCCCATTCGTGGACTATTGCTTCTTTCTCCTGATCAATTACCATTTTTTTTATTCCATTTATACTCTGGGAAGTATAACCATAGGGCATGGAGCATTTGCCGAATATTAATCTGCCCTGAGAGACAGAAGCCTCATTTACAAATTTAATTCTTTCGGATGTGGTGTCTACTTCATTTTGTCCGATAGACAGCATGATATTCAAGTTCAGTCGTCCATCTCTGGTTTCCAGGTTCATGTTAGGTTCGGCAACGGCATACCATGTTACATGGTGTTGGTCCAGAACTTCCTGGACTTTATAAAAGTCTGATACATTTCGAAACCACCTGTCCATTTTCCAGAATAATATTACATCGATCTCGTCCTTTTTTACTGCTTCCAGCAGAGCGTGAATTGCTTTTCTTTTTTTTAACTCCTTCCTGGCAGTCTTTCCCTCATCTGCATATATGCCTGCTATTATATACGAATTTTTTTCAGCGTGTGCTTCCAGGCACATTCTTTGAGCCTCCAGGGATTTTCCATGCATGGCCTGTTCGGATGAAGATACCCGGATATAAAGTGCACAGCGTGTAACAGGCTGGGATTTTTCTGGCATCATTTTACATCCCTCCTTATGTTAAGCAATTTATGAAAAATAGCAATGGTTTATGTGTGCTTATGTGCTGTAACAGGATTATGGAGGAAGCATAATTTATAGGGATGAGATCAAGACGGAGTGCAGGGAATATTGGGAAATGTTTATTTAAATAAATTTAATGAGGATGAGCTTGTATTAGAGAAACATGAAGCAGAGCGTCCGGACCAGGGAAAGCCTGTATTTGGGGATCAACATGAGAAACTCCCGGATCCAGCGCGCGTATTACAATTGCTGATCGCCCTTCTGGAAGAGCAGGAGCAGGTAAAAGTTGACTATGAACTTTTATAAAACAAGAAATGCTGATACATACAAATAATCATATGATAAGCATAAAAGTTGTGATATAGCAAAATTAATTATTTTACAAGTCATTAATAAACACAATAAATAAATTGTGTTGCAGGTAAAATTTTGTTATAATCGGAACATAAGAACGCAGTGACGAGATATTTCAAATAACATGAAAATGCAGCATCAGGAAAATCAGGAGGATTTTATATGTACAGTATTTCAAATTTAACAGAAAATGATGATATTAAAACTCTGGGGTCAATGGGTCCATTTACAGTAATTGAGTATGAGCGTGATTTGAGTGTAATGCCGTCGGATGCACAGATGGCATATTTCTGCAATGCTATGAATATTCGCAAAAGACAGGTAATCTGTGATATGACCAAAGCAAATATTACGCTTCAGGCTGGAGCAATGCAGTGGATGGTCGGTAATGTCAATGCCACAACCGGAATTAAAGGCGTGGGTGATCTGTTCAGCAAAGCCGTGCGTGGAAAAGTTACCGGTGAATCCGCTATTAAGCCGGAATATACCGGAGATGGCACCTTAGTTCTGGAGCCTACTTACAAGCATACTTTACTAATTGATGTTCAGGATTGGAATGGCTCTATCGTTCTGGACGATGGCTTATTTTTAGCCTGTGACTCTAATTTAAAACATAAGGCAGTAATGAGGTCAAATCTTTCTTCGGCGGTAGCCGGAAATGAAGGGCTTTTTAATCTCAGTGTAAATGGTGCCGGTGTGTTGTGCCTGGAATCTCCGTCTCCAAGGGAAGAACTGATCGAGATTACCTTAAATAACGATGTACTGAAAATCGATGGAAACATGGCGATTGCATGGAGCGGCAGCCTGGATTTCACAGTTGAGCGTTCCGGAAAAACACTGATCGGCTCTGCTGCTTCCGGAGAAGGACTTGTGAATGTTTACCGTGGTACGGGAAAAGTACTGATGGCACCGGTTGACAAAGGAATTGCTTAAGATAAAAGACAATGAATTAAAATAATGAATATAAATATATGTAGAAAGCACATCTGAGGGGATGTGCTTTTTCGTTTGCAGAATGCTGTCGCTTCGTGTACTTTCATTGAATTTAGAAAAGGAAAAAGAAATATTGAAGTGCGTTATAGAAACGTTATTTTTATATGCTAAGATGATTTCCGTAATAGACCAGTATGAGATGAAACTATTACAGGAAAGGATGATCACATGGAAAATTTAATTTTGGAAACAAAAAATTTATCAAAACGATTTGGCGATCAAGTGGCAGCCAGCAATATCTCCCTGCAGATTGAGAAAAATAGTATTTATGGTCTTCTGGGACCAAACGGAGCAGGAAAGTCTACAACACTTAAAATGATTGTTGGGCTTCTAAGACCCACAGAAGGGCAGATTATCTTCAAGGGAAAGCCCTGGAAGCGGGAAGCGCTTGCCCAAATAGGTGCCCTGATTGAGGCGCCAGCGCTATATGGAAATCTTACGGCAGAAGAAAATTTACTGGTACATACAAGGCTTCTTGGAATCCCAAATGATAAGATTCACGAAGTGCTGAAAACAGTTGATTTAAAAGATACCGGGAAAAAGAAAGCATCCCAGTTTTCAATGGGAATGAAACAGCGGCTGGGAATTGCGACAGCCCTGCTGAATCATCCGGAATTACTCATTCTGGATGAACCCACTAATGGGCTTGATCCCTTTGGAATTCAGGAATTGCGTGAATTCATTTCTTCTCTGCCTGAAAAGGGGATTACAGTTATTCTTTCCAGCCACATTTTATCGGAAGTTGCCCAGGTTGTGGATAAAATCGGAATCATCAGCGGAGGCAGGCTTTTATTTCAGGGGATTCCTGATCCTGATGAAGATCTGGAAGCATTTTTTACGGATGTCATTCTCAAAGGGGGAAAAGCAGGATGAATGGTTTGAAATCTGAATTGTTAAAATATAGAAGAACATTGATCAGAAAGCTGATTATATGGATTCCATTGTTTTTTGCACTCTATTCCATTGTGATCAGATTGCTGATACCATCTCTTTCTGACTCCTTTAAAGGAATCCTGGTATTAGTTTTTAACTGGTGGCCAATGATATTTCTTCCCCTTGGTATGGGGCTGTTCGGCAGCATGGCAGCCGCACAGGAAAAGAAGACTGGTAATTACCGCGCACTTCTGGTACATGATATTTCGCCCTCGGTTTTCTGGATGCATAAGGTGGCAGCTATGGCAGTGCACAGCTTCTTTTCAACACTGGTACTGTTTATCTCCGTAATGATTCCGATACTTCTCTTTTCAAAAGGTGAGATACCCATAAGTCAGATTATAACCGGTTGTCTCGTATGCTGGCTGGCATCTCTGGTGTTGATTCCCATACAGCTCTTTGCGGCTGTCTGGAAGGGGATACTTTTCAGTATGGGAGTCGCATTTGCAGGGATGATTGCAGGGATAATAGCAGCGTCTCAATCTTACTGGTTTGTGATACCCTGGTCCTTGGCAACGAGGCTAATGTGTCCGATTATTGGGATTCATCCCAACGGCACCGTACTAAATGCCGGAGATCCGCTGCTTAACACTTCTGTTATACCGGTAGGAATTGCCGTTTCTGTGATCCTGCTTATCATCATCACTGCAATTTCAGGCGTTTGGTTTAGAAGGAGGGAGATATATTGATCAGATTATTATCATCAGAATGGCTGAAAACAAAACGCACCGCGATTCGCTGGATTACTTTTTGCATGCCTGTAATTGCAGCTCTTTGTATAGTGGCGTATCTGTCAGCCAGCAGCGGCATTACATCTGAGTTTGTCTATGAAGGTTATTTTGTCATATGGACAGCGATCATTATTCCGGTAGGAGTGGGGATGTTATCTGGATTTATGATACACGAAGAAGAACTGGCTGGTAATTTTGCAGGTTTTCTGAATACAAAGATTTCCAGGAAGAAGTTGTATTTGGGAAAGTTTCTGATGCTGGTAATCTGCCTGATGTGCTCCACGTTTATTGCGACGCTTCTTCTCTGCCTGGGAATGAAGCTGATTATGCCGGAGGGAGAGCATATTTCTATGTTTATTCCAGCCGCTGCCCTTGCTGTGGTGGGAACACTTCCCATACTGGCAATACATTTGTGGGTAAGCCTGTTATGGGGAATGGGGGCATCCATTGGAATCAGTATGGGCGGAATCCTGATGGCGGCTTTGATCGGTGCAACGGGCATTGGAGGTAGAATATGGATGATCATTCCCTGGTCCTGGCCGGTAAAAATGTCAATGATACCAGCAGTTTATTTTCAGGCTGGATCGTCAGCAGTCAGCATTTCAGTGGGCGGGATAGTAAGATTAGAGTTAATCCTCACCGGAATCGGACTATTTCTCTTTTTGGCTGGCGGAATGCTCTGGTTTAGCAGATGGGAAGGCAGGGAAGTAAGTGAATAAAGGCTAATTGCCGCAAGCGGGTTCGTTACCAATAATTTCATAAACTTGACCAACGGGGAAAACTGGCGGATACTATAGGGGCAGGCTGTAATAAGCCTGTCCGAAATGCATAGGTATGGGAGGCGATGTAAAGATGAGTAAAATATTAATCATAGATGATGAAAGAGAACTGACTGCTCTATTGGAGAAAAAACTAAAAATGAAAGGGCATGAAGTAATGACAGCAGATGACGGCAGGAAAGGCATAGAACTTGCTAAGAGACAGCCGGATCTTATCATCCTGGACATTATGATGCCGGAAGCAGACGGTTTTGAAGTCTGCCATGCTATCCGAAATGATGTGCTATGCCCCATTTTGTTTTTAAGTGCCAAACAGTCGGAAACGGATAAAATCAAGGGTCTGACGCTTGGAGGGGATGATTATATCACAAAGCCCTTTGGATTAAGAGAGTTAATGGCGCGAATCGAAGCGAATTTACGGCGAGAGAAACGATCGCAATATATGAATACCGAGCATAAGCGTCTGAAACTGTACTTTGGCAGCCTTTCGCTGGATTTACGGGGGCGGACTGTCTGCATTGGCAACGAGGAAATTTATCTGACAAAAAGAGAATATGAAATTGTAGAACTGCTTGCCCTTCATGCGGGGCAGGTTTTTTCAAGAGAACAGATCTATGAAAATGTATGGGGATATGATTCTAAGGGGGATGATACAACGGTAGTGGAGCGGATTAAAAATATCCGCACCAAGTTTGCTGCATTCACGCCTTCAGTTCCTTATATTTCCACGGTTTGGGGGATTGGGTATAGATGGAATAAAATATAGAAGGGAAATTATGATGAAGAACCGCTCACTTACAGTACAATTTCGCATCACACTGGTGCTGATTGTAATTGCCAGTTTAATTGCTGCACTGCTTACTTATGGAGGAGCAATCGTGCTGTTTCAACACGCTGTACATAACAATAAGATCAACCCACAGAATTATTATGAACAGCAGATTCCTAAAATAACAGACTATGTCCGGGAAAAAAAATCAGACATTCTGTCTCTAGCCAGTGAAGAGGGGCTTGAAAATGTCATTCAGGGAACCGGACTTTCCTATCAGGTTGTAAACGAGAAAGGCAATATTTTGTATGGCACATATCCGAACCGGATATTTGAAACAAAAGAACAGCTCTATGACAGCCTGAATATGACGCTGCTCATCGCCGGAAATTATATTCGTATCGTGCCCGTTTTTGATGCTTATGGAAAAATACAAGGTGCTGTTTCCCTTGCCTATCAATTAACCTTATCTACGGCAAACAACGGCAATACCTGGATAAACTATGCAATTATCTTAGTGGTTTTGTCTCCATTGTTCTATTTCATTGCATTTATTATTTTATTTTCCAGGATGCTGTCGAAAAATATTACCAGACCCCTGCAGCTTTTAAAAGAAGGCTCCCGCCAGATAATAGAT
Source organism: Robinsoniella sp. (assembly GCF_034124845.1). Lineage (NCBI taxonomy): Bacteria > Bacillati > Bacillota > Clostridia > Lachnospirales > Lachnospiraceae > Robinsoniella > Robinsoniella sp. Next base: position 6,476 of record NZ_JAWYAJ010000131.1, on the reverse strand, counting down.
AAAAATCTGGACTTCGAAATAGATTATCATGCTCAAAATGAACTGGGTGAACTATGCACTGCTTTCACAGAAATGAAAGATGAACTGAAAAAATCCCTGTCTGCCCAGTGGAGGATGGAACAGGAACGGGTGGAAATGGTGGAGGCACTGGCACATGACCTGAAATCTCCGCTGTCTGTCATAAAAGCATACGCAGAAGCTTTGGCTGATGATACAAAAGTGAATGAAGAACAGCAGCAATACCTTGCTGTCATCGAAGAAAATATTGAAAAAAGTGTCTCTCTGGTGCGGCAAATGCAATATACATCTGATCTGGAAAGTTCTGCTGTACCGCTTAATCTGGTTCCGATAGATCTGCCTGAATTTATGGAGCGGAAAGTACATGATTATGAATTCCAGGCGGAACGAAAAGAAATCTCCATCCGTTTAAATCTCCGGGGAGATATTCCGAACTCTTTTCTGACAGATCCCGGAAAATTAGGGCGGATACTGGATAATATATTGGCTAACAGCCTGCGTTACACTCCCACAGGAGGGCAGATATGGATAGCGGTTAAAGCTGAAAATCAGTATATTTCTTATGAAATCAGGGATTCCGGCAGAGGATTTAGTACGGAAGATATGCAAAGAGTATTCGAGAAATTTTACAGAGGCGATAAAGCCCGGCAAACCAAAGACGGACATTCCGGTTTGGGGCTGTATATCACCAGGCAGTTAGTGGAATTACTGGGGGGTACAATTAAAGTCTGTAATTTGAATTCCGGGGGAGCATGCGTGGTATTTGACCATAAAATCTTTTCATAATGAGTGAATGGGAATAACGGGAAAGTTCTATAGGCAGATTTTTATAGATGAAATTATCGAATTGGGAAAAGGCGAGAAAAGGAATGAATTTTCAATAAAAATGTGGTAATATATGGTTAAATGTTCTGTTTCGGCAGTATATGGAGGTACATTATGACAAAAATTGAAAATCTAAAACCAGTTATATTTCAAATTGAAGATAATGATGATTCTTTAAAAGAGTTTGAAGAAAGACTGCAAAATGTTGAAACGGAAAAGGTGCAGGATCTCATATTGAATTATCCAACTGTCTATATCCATAACTGGCAGAAGTCAAATGATTATGAAGTCTATATAGGGGAATCCAATAACGTAATTCAAAGAACAAAACAGCATTATAAGGAATCAAATAATGAAAAGAATTGGCAGTATCAGCTGCATAAAAACAGAGCAAGGCTGTTTTTGATTGGTCATGAGCATTTTAACAAATCCCTGACTCTTGATATTGAAAATCGGTTAATGCACTATATGATGGGGATTGAGCGCGTTAGAAAAGTACATAATCGAAATCAAAATCCACAGAATAAGTACTATACTGTTGAGGAACTGGATCTTATCTTTCACAATATATGGAGTGATTTAAGAAATGTGGATCCAAAGCTGTTTCCCTCAGAAACAGAAATCAAAGATTCTGCGATATTTAAGGCATCTCCCTTGCATAAAATGACTCCGGAACAATTGCATGCAAAGGAATTAATTATTCAAAAGGTGATTCGTGCAGTGAAGGGGAATCAGAGAAAACAACTGATATTTATTGAAGGGGAAGCGGGTACCGGGAAGACGGTATTAAACAGCGGTACCTTTTACGACCTGATTACAAAAGCAGGGAATCTGGGTATGAGTCAATTACAATGCTATATGATGGTTAACCATGATGAGCAGATCATGGTATATGAGCAGATTGCCAAGAAGCTTGGCATTACTGATAAATATGGCGGTGTGGTATGTAAACCCACAACATTTATTAATCACCATATACCGGAAGAGCCGGTGGATGTGGCATTTATAGATGAAGCCCATTTATTATTAACCCAGGGCAAACAATCCTATCAGGGAAAAAATCAGCTGCAGGATATTATTGACAGAGCAAAAGTGACGGTGGTTATATTTGATGAAAACCAGATCCTGACTACCGAGCAGTTTTGGGAAGCACAGGTTCTGGATCATTTTAAAACGATGGCGAAACAAAACAATAATTATATAGAGTTAAAGAATCAGTTAAGAATGTCAGCGGATAAAGCAACCATCCATTGGATTGATGCTTTTACGAAAGCGCGGAAACTCTATAAGATTCCCATTGACCAGACCGGCTATGAGATTAAAATTTTTGATCAGCCGGAGGAACTTGAATTGGAGATACAGAGGAAGGTATCTACAAAAGACTCTGCACTCTCCAGAATGATTGCTACGTATGACTGGGAGTACAGCCGCAAAAAGCGGGCAAATGCCAGACTCCAGAAATACTGGGAGGTCAGCATTGGAAGCTGGCATAAGCCCTGGAATTATGAATTGGAAAAAGAACTGGACCCCAAACAGAAGAAGAAAATCAAATCGCTGTCCTGGGCGGAACAGCCCCAGACGGTAAATGAAGTGGGATCCACCTTTACCATTCAGGGGTTTGACTTAAATTATGCAGGTGTAATATTAGGACCCTCTGTAAAATACCGCAATGGAGAAATTGTATTTGAACCCATGGAGAGCCGTAATAAAAAAGCAATTCAAAATCGTACCTTATCAGACGGATCAAAAGAAAAGTTTGGTGAGATATTAATACAACATGAGGTAAGGGTGCTGATGACACGTGGTGTGAACGGACTTTATATTTATGCCTGTGATGAAGAACTGAGAAAAGCATTGAAAGATGCCGCTATTTAGTGAGGTTAGAAGATGAATGAACATACAGTAAAAGAATTAATGGAAATAGTTAAAAATTTCTGTGAAGCGCGGGATTGGGACCAGTTTCATAATCCCAAAGATCTTGCCATCGGAATTTCCACAGAGGCTAATGAACTGCTTGATATTTTTCGGTTTAAATCTGAGGAAGAAATGAAGCAGTTTTTCACAGATCAAAAAAAGAGAGAACATATAGAAGAGGAATTGGCTGATATTTTGTTTTTTGTTCTGCGGTTTGCGCAGATGAATCATATTGATCTGGGTGTTATTTTAGGGAAGAAGATTCAGAAGAATGGTGAGAAGTATCCGGTGGAGAAGATTAAAGGGAAGAATCTGAAATATAATGAGATATGAAGTAATGGAGAAACCAAGATATAAGGAGTTATAAGATTTATGATAAAAATACTATTCGTCTGCCTGGGCAACATCTGCAGATCCCCTATGGCGGAATTCGTTTTTAAGGATATGGTTAAAAAAAGAGGTCTCAGCGATTTATTCGTTATCTCTTCAGCGGCAACCAGCAGCGAGGAGACTGGTAATCCGGTTCACCCCGGAACCAGGAAGAAATTAAGGCAGTACAATATTTCAGTGGATGGAAAAAGAGCCGTTCGCCTGACTGAAAAAGATTATCAGAAATATGATTATATTATTGGAATGGAACAGGCTAATATTCGGAATATGATTCGGATTATGGGTGAGGACAGAGATAAAAAGGTGTATAAACTCCTGGATTTTAGCGACAATCCCCGGGATATTGCGGATCCATGGTACACCGGTAATTTTGACAAGACTTATGAGGATATTTATGAAGGCTGTGAAGGATTGCTGGAATATATTTTAAGAGAAAAATAGAATGCAGTTGTACGAATCATGCAGTACCGGTAGGACCCTCAAGACCGTCTGCACCCGTAGCACCGGTTGCCCCTTCGGGTCCGGTAGCGCCTGTGGCACCATTGGCACCGGTAGCCCCGGTTAATCCGGTAGGCCCAACGGGTCCATTTGCGCCTGTGGCACCCGTAGCTCCGCTTGGTCCGGCAGGTCCGGCAGTCCCATCGGCCCCGGTAGACCCGGTTGTGCCGGTAGCGCCCGTAGGTCCGGTGATTCCGTCAGCCCCGGTAGGTCCGGTGGCCCCGATGGGTCCGGTGCCTCCGGTAGCGCCTGCAGCACCCGTTGCTCCGGTAGCCCCGGTGGGACCGGTGATTCCGTTTGACCCGGTGGGACCGGTGGCACCCGTTACACCGGTTTCTCCATTGGCTCCGGTAGGCCCGGTAGCGCCGATAGCGCCGGTAGCCCCGGTGCTTCCTGCAGCCCCGGTAGCGCCTGCAGCGCCTGTGGGACCGGTGATTCCGTTCGCGCCGGTAGCACCCGTAGTACCGGTGGGACCGGTAGTTCCGTTTGCGCCGGTAACACCTGTATTACCTCGCGGTCCGGTACTTCCGGTTGCTCCGTTAGGTCCGGTAGCCCCGATAGCGCCGGTAGGTCCCGTGCTGCCGTTTGCCCCGGTAGCACCAGTAACCCCGGTAGGTCCGGTGGAACCATTGGCGCCGGTAGCACCGGTATTGCCCATGGCCCCGGTAGTACCGGTAGCGCCGTTTGGTCCGGTACTGCCGGTAGCGCCGGTAGGTCCTGTGCTGCCATTTGCCCCGGTAGCGCCGGTAACCCCAGTAGGCCCGGTGGAACCATTGGCGCCGGTAGCACCCGTGCTGCCGGTAGGTCCGGTATTGCCGGTAGCGCCGTTTGGTCCGGTAGCACCTCTGGCGCCGGTAGGTCCGGTGGAACCGTTAGCGCCGGTAGCGCCTGTGGCACCAGTGGGGCCAACACTGCCATCCGCCCCGGTGGGTCCTGTAGGCCCAGTTGGTCCAGTTGGTCCTGTAGGTCCTGTAGGTCCTGTGGCACCCACATCCTGCAGTAAATCAAAGCTATTTAGCTGATTATCGTTATACATATCTAGATCACTCCTTTATTACATTCTGGGTTACATCAATAATAAAATCAAATATTATCAATGTACTATTAAATATGCAGGGATTCACAAAGTAGTGAAAATGAATAGTTTTTCTGTCAGAATATGCAAGATATTTCGTCAATCTTATATCTATAATTTCAATAGAAGATTGCATGATTCCCATTTTCCACCACAAAACTCCCAAATAAATGCTGACTTTTTTATAATGGTAGTGTATAATAAATGCATATATTCACATAAAATAAAATGCAAGGGGAAAAACTATGACTGAGGAAAGACAACAGGAACTTAAGAAATTATTAGTCAGCAATGACTTTCAGGTTGAAAAATATAAAGAGCTGGACATGCAGGAGATTATTATCTTATGCCAGACCGGAAGATCTTTAATGGAACAGAATAAAGAAGATGAAAATGCATTTAAGTTTTTCGAGACAAAATCGAAATTTCTTTATAATGTGGTTTTGGAAAAACTGAAAGTATTAGAGGAAATGTTTGTACTTTTTTCCAAGGGAACCAATATGCCCTATATTCATTGCGATGAAGAAACGTTTAATGACCAGGTGTTCATATTTTCCAGAGAACAGTTTGCTCAGCGGGAAGCAGCAAAATTAAATGAGGAAAAGAATCCGGTCCAGATTATTAAATTCAATAAGGATCAGTTCCTTGGTTTTTATATTAACTTATTCCCCATGGGAGCGAATGCAGTAGTACTTGACCACGGGGTGAATTCCCTGGAGATCCAGCTGGAAGAATTATGTAAAAAGCCGGATTATACCAATGCATCGAAAGAAAAAATACCGGTATTGAACCCGGAACTGCAGCTGACGGCTCTTTATTTCATGCAGGAGTTGAGAAGACCTGTTGAAAAAGAAGAAAAACAGGGACTGCGGGAATTAGAAGAAGAGATGCTGGTTAACATAAGAAGAGGCAACTATCTGGTGCCGATCCAGTTCCAGGAATTAAAAGAAGGGGAAGAAGAGCCCAAAGAACTGACCAGAGATAATAAAAACATTATGGTGCCATTTGTGAAATACGAGAATGGGGATGTTTACCAGCCGGTATTCACAGATCCGGGAGAGTTTCATAAATTTAATAAAGAAAAGAAATTCAGGGCGATTGCAATGCCGTTTCAGAATCTGAATAAAGTTGTTGTGGAGCAGGCAAAGGGAATTGTCTTAAATCCAATGGGCTTTAATCTGCTTCTGGTTAAGGGACAGCTGAATACCAAAGGAGAATAGAATGGCGATAAATAAACCGCTCAGACTGGCACTGAAGGCGCTGTCTTATGGTGGAATCGAAATAGAGTCAGCCAGGCATCTGGCTAATCTAAAGGCGATTGACCCGTTAAAGGTTTTCTATAAGACAATTGATGATAAGATATACAATGGCGATTATCAGGTGCCGGTCAGAATCTATATGCCGGAGGAAAATATATTGACCGGGGAGGGAACATGCGGCAACACCTGTCCGGTCTTAATTTTCATCCATGGCGGCGGATGGGTTACGGAAAGCGTTGAAAATTATAATCGTGTCTGCGCCCGTATGGCGAAAAGCACCGGTCATGTTGTGGTATCCATAGAATACAGGCTAGCACCGGAACACCGATTCCCAACAGGGCTTATGGACTGTTATGCAGTTGTAAAAGCAGTCTATCAGAACCGGTTGATTTTAAATGTTGACCCTGAGCGGATTACCATTATCGGAGACAGTGCGGGAGGTAACCTGACGGCAGCGATCTGCCAGATGGCGAGGGACAGGCAGGAATTTGTCCCAC
>NZ_JAWYAJ010000130.1:3443-4402 GCF_034124845.1 Robinsoniella sp. | reverse complement strand
CAAACAGGGGGAAGGATTTATGAATGTATTAATCGCAGATGACGAATCAGCCGTTTTAGAAGGGCTGAAATATATTATTGACTGGCAGGCACTTGGATTTACCATTTGTGCAGAGTCAAAAAACGGGGAAGAAACCCTGGAAAAGATTTTACGTCTCCAGCCGGAACTGGTGCTTCTGGATATCCGCATGCCCAGACTATCCGGGCTGGAAGTGGTAAAACGCTGCCGGGAACAATCCTACAGCGGTAAATTTATCATACTAAGCGGATATTCCGATTTTACCTATGCCCAGACGGCAATGCGCCATGGTGTTGATTTCTATCTGACAAAACCAATTGATGAGGATGAGCTGGAAAATGCGGTAAAAAGTGTAAGGGACGACATTCTTAAAGCACATAAAAACCACACGGTTATGCTTCAATACCGGGAAAAAGCAAGAGATACCATTCTGCGGGATCTCCTGCTTAATCAGGTTGATTATTATTCCATTGACTATTCGGACCTGCATTTAAACTGCAGCGTATACCAGGCAATTATCTATGAAAGTTACAACCAGGATACCTTTCACAGCGCCTGGGACTTTGCCGGTCTGCTGAGAGTAACGAACCAGGATCATAATTCCTTTGAACATATTCAGCTGGACGGACAGGATATCATACTTTTGAAGGGGGAATTTGCCATCGAACGCTTTCAATACCTCCTTGCCCATTATGATAAGAACCCCCAGAAAGGTTCTCCCCTGGACTCCCTGTTTCTGACTTACGGAAGAAAGGTCTATCGTCTGGAACAGGTCCACTTATCCTATGAGGATGCGCTTTCTCTCTCCAAGCGGCGCTTTTTCTGTGAACAGAACCAACACGTGCTGGGCTTTAACAAGCTGCCTTTAGATGATCAGTTTACCTGGCAGATTAACCCAAATGAGGCAGAATCTTACAAGCAGCGCCTGTCCGATTACATCA
>NZ_JAWYAJ010000130.1:0-3433 GCF_034124845.1 Robinsoniella sp. | reverse complement strand
CGGGTACTGATTGCAGATACTTTAAATGAACTGGAACAGAATCTGTACTACGCTACAGACGATGTGACCAGTATCAAACATTTTCTGGCGGATATCTACATCCAGATTAAATCCATCCTGACCCATACATATATAAGCATTGAAATACCGTTTCCCACAAATGCCGCTATTATTGAGCTTCTTGAAAATAAATATTACTGCTATGAGATCATACAATTTTTCTCAGAACAATTTGAAATGTGCATGAACGCTGTAGGCAGCTCTTCCAGTGAAAGTGTCCTGGATGACATCCTGCACTACATCAAACACAACTACCGTGAGAACCTGAAGCTGGAATCCATTGCCCCTCTCTTTGGGTACAATTCCTCCTATCTGGGAAAAATCTTCAATAAAAAAGTCGGCGAAAGCTTCAACTCCTATATCGACCACGTCCGCATCGACTGCTCCAAAAAGCTGCTGCAGGAAAATACCCTGAAAGTATATGAAATAGCGGAGCAGGTAGGCTACAAAAACGTTGACTACTTCCATAAAAAGTTCAAAAAATATGTTGGCATAAGTCCCGCCGAGTTTCGGAAGGAAAGCAGTAATTTGGGGTGAGAGGGATCTACACCATGCTGGGAAAACCAGGTTTGTGGCAATTATCAGACACCCCTTTATCTTATTCCCAGGAAAATCCCAGCCCGTCCAAAAATGCTTTTGCCACAATCATATGTCCCTGTACATTGGGATGCACACGGTCGCTGCAGATGATGTATGGGGAGAGTTCTTCCAAAAACGCATCTATTTTCTTCTGCACATCCACATATAACAATCCGTGGCGGGCAGCCGTTTCCCTGGCAATATCAGCATATTCATCAACCATCCTGCGCATTGGATCCTGTCTGTTGGGTTCAATCATAAAAGGACTCATAATAAAAATATCTTTTACTTTTGGCTTTGTTTCTGTAATCAGTTCATCATAGATCCTTCTGTACTCCTCCGTACCGACCTGTTCTGTCTGCTGCAGGACTCCGTCAAAATGCCTCCACACATCGTTTATCCCAATCATGACCGACACATAATCCGGCTTTAGATCCAGAACATCTTTTTGCCAGCGTTTCTTAAGATCCCGGATCGTATTGCCGTTGACTCCTTTATTTGCAACCATAATGCCGTAAGACGGTGCAAGTCCCGTCAGACATGCATTTACAAGATTGACATACCCGTCACCGAAAGATCCCCATCCTGCCGGCGTGGCATTATAGTCCCTTCCGCAGTCTGTTATGGAATCTCCAATCATGACTAATCTGCTTCTTTTTTCCAGTCTCATCTTCATTCATCCTCCTGTTTTACCAGATCCTGTTTGAAAAGTCATTCCTGCCTTTTTAAGATCTTAACATCTTTGCCCGGCAGCATGATCATTTCTCCTACATTATAAACCTCTCCGGAGAGTAATTCCACAAATTTTTCCGCAGCGGTTACCTTCTTTTCCTGGTCAGCGTGGTTCATTAAGAAGATATAAGCCCCGTTTCCATTCCGGCGTTCTGCCGCTTCTACTTCTTCTGGTGTCTCCATCACAGGATGTATTTCAGCCTGCTGCAGTATTTCCCCTAAAAATCCGGCATAGAAACCGCCGTCTGACCTGGTTCCTACATAATATGCCTGTCCCTGCCCGAAAGAATTCCTGGTTATAACGGGAGTGCCCTTATAAAAGTCTGTTTCATATACGCCAAGGACTTCAGCACCTTCTGTATGGATAATATCACATAGTATTTTCGCGGGATACTGCCCCCTGCCATAGGAAAATCTGTTTTCCGCCCCAAAGGAAAGGGCATCGGTTTCTTCCACCCAAATGCCAAGAATATCTCTAAGCCTGCCGGGATAGCCGCCTGTAATGACCAGATCATGTTCATCTACAATCCCGCTAAAGTAGGTTACAATCAAGATTCCTCCATTTTGGGTAAAGCTGCGCAGTTTTTCATCTACACCGGGTTTGGTCATATAAAGCAGCGGCACTATCACCACTTTATAATGGCTCAGATCTTCTTTGGTTCCTACAATATCGGTTGCAATATTCATTTCATGCAGCGCTTCGTAATAGCTTCGTACCTCATCATAATATTTCAGTTCACAGCTGGGTCCGGCTGAATATTCTACTGCCCACCAATTTTCCCAGTCAAAGAGTATTGCCGTTTCAGCCGGTGTCCTTCCGCCCAGCAGTTCACCTCCAAGCTTCTCCAGCTCTTTCCCAAGTGCCGCCGTTTCCCGGAACACACGGGTATTCTCATGTCCTGCATGGTCAATCACCGCTCCATGGAATTTTTCGCAGGCTCCGATACTTCTTCTCATCTGGAAGAACATGACGGCATCTGCTCCGTGTGCAATCGCCTGGTAGCTCCAAAGGCGCATAACCCCCGGCCTTTTCAGAGCGTTATATGCCTGCCAGTTTGTGACGCTGGGGGTCTGCTCCATTAGTACAAAAGGATTCCCGCCCTTTAATCCCCTCATTAAATCGTGGGACAGCGCCATCTGTGCCCTGGAATCCTGATTGGATGGATAGCTGTCCCAGGAAATGAAATCCATGCTTTCAGACCATTTCCGGTAATCCAGATTTTTATAAAATCCCATGAGGTTAGTCGTAACCGGTAAATCCGGCGTAAACTCTTTTACTGCCCGATACTCTGCTTCAAAGCAGTGCTGCATGCTTTCGGAATTGAATCTGCGGTAATCCAGGGAAATCCCCTGGAACATAGTCCGCTCATCTCCAAAATGTTCGCTCAATAAATTAGGCAGTACAATTTCATCCCAGTCGTAAAAGGTGTGCCCCCAGAATGCCGTATTCCATGACCGGTTTAAGGCATCCAGAGTATGATACCTGCCTTTCAGCCATTCCCGGAATGCCTCCTCACACTGTCCGCAATAGCACTCCCCTCCGTATTCATTGGATATATGCCATGCCACAATATTCTCATAATTCTGATACCTTTTAGCCAGTTCCCTTGCCAGACGTACCGAATATTTCCGATATGTGGGGCTATTGGGGCAGGAATTATGCCTGCCCCCAAACTTTCGTTTCTTACCGTCTGCTTCTGTGCGTAATATGTCGGGATACCGTTTTGCCATCCATGCGGGATGGGCACCCGTAGACGTAGCCAGACACACCTTCAGTCCGTTTTTCTTTACCAGATCCATGATTTTATCCAGCCTGTCAAAGGAATAGCTTTCTTCATCCTTCTGAAGAGCCGCCCAGTTAAATACATTCAATGTGACAATATCAATCCCGGCAAGGGCAAACAGCCGCATATCTTCTTCCCAGACATTTTCTTCCCACTGCTCCGGATTATAGTCACCGCCGTACAATATTTTTTTTGCTTTATCACTATACGTCATATTTATCCCCCTGCATACCGCTGACGGGTCTGCGGTACTGCTTCAATAGAAAGTATGGAACGCT
>NZ_JAWYAJ010000129.1:0-3619 GCF_034124845.1 Robinsoniella sp. | reverse complement strand
CAGCATGTTGGGACCCTGGGGTTGTGGCATTCTGGACGCAATTGGTGTAAAACAACTGGTGTAAAGTCACTGATCTTGAGAACAGGATTTGTTTTTTATTCTGTGATCAGTAACAGGAGTAAATTTTCATCCTCTTTTACACATAAACAACCGAAACATACTACACTGCATCCAGTAGAACATCCTTCTATAGCCCCAGAGTCATGCTGAAAACGAGTAGTATAAAGCAGCTAAACCTTCAGCGGACTAAATGGTGACAGTCAGATGCCCGGTTACAATTGGCTGAATGGTTCTTTCTATCAGAAAATAAAACAGTTCCGGATTTACCATCCCTCTCAGATTATTAATAATAAGGTTATCCGTAGGCATAGCCGCAAATGAATCCAGCCCCTTCATGATGACATCTTTCCCGGGAGTTTCATTCCAGCGGATTTCTGCTTCCTCGTTTCGGAAATAAAATTTCACTTCTCTGCTTACGGCTTCTTCTAAAAAGGTAATCCTGATTTTCAAAACCCTTCGGTTCTCTTCATCCGTCGAAAATTTTCCCTCTGCAGCTACCAGATATTCTTCTTCATGCAGTTTAACGGCGGTTGTTCTGGCTCCCTGAAATCCAATTTCAATTTTGTGATTGTCTTCGCCTTCTTGTATTTCCAGATAAAATCTTCCACTGTCCATGAGAAATCCCATCCGGCTAATGCCCTCGGAATAATTATTGTGCAGCACCTGGAGCATTAAAGGTGCAAGCCCCACATGCTTCTGCTCCATATCGTATACCCTGCCTGCAGCCCATTGTCTGTCATCCGGTTCAAACTTCTGCCTGGGCTGTCTTCTCTTTTTATGTATACAGCGGCGGTTCCATCCTCCCTTTTCAATCAGCGGAAGATTTTCTTTAACGCCTCTGGCCGCCTCTTCTATGCTTAAGAGCCTGCCATAATCCATGTTTTCTTCTGGCAAAACGGTTTCCTTACCGTTTCCCGGCACAAAATCATTTTCAAAATATCTGCCGATCACATCCATAAGGGTGGATTTCTGAAATATTTCCCTGCTTCCGGCATGTGCCACGATGACCATTTGAAGGTCTGGGTATACGATAACATTTTGTCCAAGCATCCCATTAAATAAAAAGCTCCCTGGTCTGCCTCCCATCCAGATCTGGTAACCATATCCATTGCCGCCTTTCTCCGGGGGCGTATCCACCTGTTTCGTTGTGGATTCCTTTACCCATTCAGCCGGTATAATCTGACGGTCCAGCCATTTTCCCTGCTGAAGGTATAACTGTCCCAGCTTTGCTGCATCCTCCGGCAGCAGAAAAAGTCCCCAGCCTCCCTTTGTAATCCCTTTCGGGCAGGTCTCCCAGAAAAACTTTGTGATTCCCAGTGGCTCAAACAGCCGGGGCGTCAGGTATTCCGTCAGCGTTTCACCGGTGATCTCGGTTACAATCGCAGACAGCATATAGGTATTCATGCTGTTATAGTCGAACACCGTCCCTGATGTCCCTTTAACAGAGGACTCCAGAAAGCTTTTCGACCATTCATTGCCGGAAAGTGCACCTGCCTCATTATAGACAATGCCGCTGGTCATGGTCAGCAGATCCCTGACCGTAACATTTTTTTGGCGGAACAGCCCGCCCAATATATTTTTCTTCGCAAAGATATCATGAATCCGGTCATCCAGCTCCAGTCTGCCCTCAGCCACCAGCAATCCCACTGCCATTCCGGTTATGCTCTTGCACATGGAGTGGGTGATATGCCACATCCCCTGTCTGTATGGCGCAAAACTGGTTTCTCCGATGACACAGCCATTTCTCAATATCATGATATGATGCATATTAATTCCTTCATTACTTCTAAGCTCTTCTATCAGATCCCTGATCATTGCAGATGAAATTCCCTGAGTTTCCGGAACCGCCCGCATAAATGCCTGTTCATAAGGTATTTCCTCCGGAAAGGGAATCTTCTGCGGGGTAAAATCAACTTTACTGCGATCTGTTTTCCCTTTTATTAAATTCCAGATTAGTTCAAAAACCGCCATCTGTTCTTTCGTCATGTTGTACTCCTTTGCTCTTTCATACGCCATTCATTCCTACTCTATGATTATAGTATGGAAAAACTTCATATACTACCTTTAAAAAATAATATTTTGCATAAAAAAGTATAAAATTTTTATATGCTTATTCTAAAATTTGTTTTCCAAACATCATAACTGATGTTATAATCTTCCTTAATGATGTTTACAAAAGTTGGAGGATTACATTCATGTTTGGTATAGGTACACTGATTAACACCATTGCTGTGATAGCCGGAAGCGGAATCGGTCTTTTTCTGCACAAGGGCATAAAAAAAGAACTGCAGGCATCCCTGATGTGTGCATGCGGAGTCGCTACCATATTCATCGGTATCAGCGGCACATTACAGGGAATGCTGGAGTTCCAAAACGGCGTGATCCAGACCAAAGGCAGCATGATGCTGATCTTTTCCCTGGTTCTTGGATGCCTGTTGGGAGAAATCATCAATATTGAAAAACGTATGGAACAACTGGGTGATAAATTAAAAAATGCCTTCCATGCCGAAAACGACAGTCGTTTTGTGGAAGGCTTTGTAAATACTTCTCTGATCATCTGCGTGGGCGCTATGGCAATTGTAGGCTCCATACAGGATGGATTAAACGGAGACTTCTCCATGCTTGCTGCCAAAGCCGTACTGGATTTTGTAATTGTAGTGGTTCTGGCTTCTACTTACGGCATTGGTGTAATGTGTTCCGCACTAGCCATCCTGGTTTATGAAGGCTGCATCACTCTGGCTGCCCATTTTGCCGGATACTTTGTGGCAGAAGAACTGATCGCCAATCTCTCTTACATAGGGTCTGCGTTGATTTTCTGCGTGGGCATCAACATTGCTTTTGGCAAGAAGTTCCGGGTCGGCAATATGCTGCCAGCCTTACTCATTCCGGTTCTCTATGCTGTCTATACAGTCTTTTGGTAGCATGGGCAGTACCGGCTGTGAAAATCACTTATGACATTAACCCCAAAAGCACTGCGGCATTCCGGTAAAATACTTTATCTGCCACATCTTCTTTACCGGAAAATGCCTTTTTACATTGCTCTATAGAAGCTTCTACTTCTCCAAACGGATAGTCTGTCCCAAACAGGATCTTGTCCTCTCCCATTAATTCTGTCAGGTCTTTCATTACCTCTGCCCCCTTAAAGGAAGTGTCTGTATATACATGCTCCCATTTATGCTTTCGAACCGCTTCCGCCAATTCCAGATATTCCTTTCCGCATTCCCCGCCAGCATGTGCCGGTATTAGAATATACTGAGGATAGCGTTAAATCAATGCCAGCATATAGTGAAGGGCTCCATACTCCTTTGGTGCTATATTCTGATAGGGGCTGCCCGGTTTATAATAATCATTTACTCCGCAATGTGCAGTTACCGGCAGCCTTAATTCCCCAAAGACCTCAACTGCTGCATAAGTGCGCTCATCCGTAAGACTTACATTTTGCAGAATCGGATGCAGTTTTAAGCCTCTTGCGCCCATTCTGATATCTTTTCGAAGCTTTTCCTGCATTTCTTCTTTCGGAAGTGTGAAATCCGGACTGGTAAAGGGCAAAATTCGGGGC
>NZ_JAWYAJ010000128.1:0-11935 GCF_034124845.1 Robinsoniella sp. | reverse complement strand
CCTACCTCCCGTTACGGCACTCCTGCAGACTTTATGTATTTTGTAAATTATATGCATAAAAATAAGATTGGCGTTATACTGGACTGGGTACCGGCGCATTTTCCAAAGGATGCCCACGGACTTGCAGAGTTTGATGGAACCAGTACATACGAATATGCAGACCCGAGAAAGGGCGAACATCCGGACTGGGGAACTAAAGTTTTTGATTTTGGAAAAAGTGAGGTTAAAAATTTTCTGATTGCAAATGCCCTTTTCTGGGTGGAGCAGTACCACGTAGACGGATTGCGGGTGGATGCGGTGGCATCAATTTTGTACTTGGATTACGGCAGGGAAAATGGTCAGTGGGTGCCTAATAAATACGGCGGAAATAAAAACCTGGAGGCAGTCGAATTCTTCAAACACTTAAATACCGTTGTCCTGGGGCGCAACCACGGAACCCTTATGATTGCAGAAGAGTCAACGGCATGGCCTAAGGTTACCGGCAAAGCAGAAGAGGACGGGCTTGCTTTTTCCATGAAATGGAATATGGGATGGATGAATGATTTTCTGGAATATATGAAACTGGATCCTTATTTCAGGCAGTATAATCACCATAAGATGACATTTTCCATGACATACGCCTATGCGGAGAAGTACGTGCTGGTGCTTTCCCACGACGAGGTGGTTCATTTGAAGTGTTCTATGATCAGTAAAATGCCGGGACAGTATGATGATAAGTTTGCTAATTTAAAGGCGGCATATTCCTTTATGATTGGACATCCGGGGAAGAAGCTGCTGTTCATGGGACAGGAGTTCGCCCAGTTCCAGGAATGGAGCGAAGCCAGGGAGCTGGACTGGTATCTGCTGGGTGAAGAGAGACATGCCCAGATAAAGCATTTTGTAAAAGAGCTGCTCCATCTCTATAAAAAAACCCCGGCACTGTATGACCATGATTATGACCCGAACGGATTTGAGTGGGTGAATGCAAATGACAATGAAAGAAGTATATTTAGCTTTATCCGTCATTCTAAAAACGGAAAAAGCAACCTTTTGTTTGTAATTAATTTTACTCCTGTGGAACGGATTGATTATCGGGTTGGCGTTCCCAGAAGAAAGCAGTATAAGCTGATTCTGGACAGCAATGCCAGCGAGTTCGGTGGGACCGGAAAAGTTCAGCCTGAAATCTACAAGGCGGTTAAAAAGGAATGTGACGGCATGAAGTATTCCTTTGGGTATGAACTGCCGGCGTATGGAGTGGCAGTATTTAAGTTTTAACCGATGGAACGGGATATAGATATTATTAAAATAGATATTTTTAAATTAGTAATAATTAAGTTAGAAATGATTAAATTAAAAATGATTAAATTAAAAATGATTAAAATCAATATCATTTTTATCAGAGCTTATAAAATGAGTGTATGCTGCTTATTTTATAAGCTCTTTGATCATTTTGCCCTACTCAACAGACTGGAATGCTTAATGCAGTTTCCCACGCCTATCTTTTCGTACAATACCTCTGTACACAAAGCGTCTTAATCAGCAAAACCCAAATATTATGCATTAGAACACCACAAAACATCCGCTGAAGCACCGAAGAATGTTTTAAGATTCCTTGGATTCCTCAAATTTGAGTATCGTAACGATTGATATGTTTCATTATGCAGTTTTATGAATAAATAGATATAACGTTTTACCAGTTGAATTTAAAAGGGTTTTAGTGTTATACTTAGAGTTAGGGAGAAGTTTAGTTAAAAGTTTTACTAAATGTTTATCTCTAAAATATTTACAGGGGAGGAATATATCGTTATGGCAACTATTAAAGAGGTGGCGAAAGAATGTGGGGTTTCCATTGCTACAGTTTCCAATATTCTGAATGGAAAAGGAAGGGTTGGGGAAGAGACAAAGGAGCGTATTCTTAAGACGGCAAAAGAAATGGGGTATGTCCCTAATATGATGGCGAAAAATCTCAAACAGCGCAGTTCCAGAACCATTGGAATTATTACAGAGGATCTGACAGTATTTAACTGCGTTGAGATTGTGGACGGAATAAATGAGTACCTGGAAGAAAAGGAATATACATTTTTACTGGGGAACCTGAGACTTTATAAAAAATATGACAATGCCTTTTATCACCATGAGGATTATAAAAAGCAGGTTGAAGAAGAGTTCTTAATCATGCAGAGCAAGCAGGTAGAGGGCATTATTTATATCGGGGCACACTGCCGTGAGATAAAGAGTATTCCCAAGGGGCTTAAGTGTCCGCTGGTGGTGGCGTATGGCTTTGCCGGCGACAGGGAGATTCCGTCCGTTGTATTTGACGATGAACAGGCAGCTTATGAGGCTACCCTGGAATTAATCCGGGAGGGGCATAAGCGCATAGGTGTTATATCCGGGGATAAAGACAGTCTTCATACTTTTTCCAGAATGGTGGGACATCAGAAAGCATTATATGAGAACAGGATCTTATATAATCCGGCATTGAATGTGACGGGAAACTGGCTGAGAAGCATGGGGTATGAGGCGTGCAGGCAATTGCTGAGGGAGGATGTAACTGCGATTTTTGCCATGAGTGACGTGATGGCACTGGGTGTCTACGACTATGCGAATGACCATGGTGTGGAGATTGGTAAAGATATTGCCCTGATTGGAATTGATGACAGGCAATTCAGTACAGCGTTTAAACCGGCGCTGACCACAATGGCTCTTCCTCTTCATGAAATCGGTAAAAAAGCTGCGGAAATTGTGGTGGAGCAGGTAGAAGGTTCTATGGCGGGGGGAATGGTCTACCCCTATAAAATCAAATGTATGCTGAAAAGAAGACAATCCGTGGATAAAACGATTAAGCCAGAAATAGATGATATTTAGTTGGTATATTGATAGTGATTCTTTACACTAAAAAAATATAATTGTGTTAATATGTACATGTAATTTAGCATGTACATATTTTTTTTGACATTTTTGTGAAAAAGGGTATTGCATTATTTTGGAAACTGTAGTATAGTACTGATAACAGATAAAACGTTTAATCAAAACCCACAGGACAGAGGTAATGTATTTCGGTGTAAATATGTCGGGAGGCACTGGGGTTGATCAGAAACGACGGAGGCATTTATGGAAAAACTAACCTTAGTTGAACTAAACCGTACGAAGATACGGGATTCCTACTGGGATAGATATATAGACCTGGTGAAGAGCACGATTATCCCTTATCAGTGGAATATTTTGAATGATAACATACCGGATGTTCAGACAAGCCATGGGTTGATGAATTTTAAAATTGCTGCAAAAAGGGCAACCGGTGAATTCTATGGGGCTGTGTTTCAAGATACGGATGTAGCAAAGTGGTTGGAAGCAGTTGCACTTTCACTGGAATCAAAACAAGATGAGGAACTGGAGCGTACAGCGGATGAAGTCATTGATTTGATTGCAGAAGCACAGCAGCCGGATGGTTATATAAATACCTATTTTACCATTAAGGAACCGGATAAACGCTGGAGTAACCTGGAAGAAGGACATGAGCTTTATACGGCAGGGCATCTGATGGAAGCGGCGGCAGCATATTACAAAGCTACGGGTAAAAGAAAGTTTTTAGACTGTATCTGCAAATTTGCAGATTTGATATGCAATGTATTTTCTCCTGGGCATAATAAGGATGGATATCCCGGACATCAGGAAGTGGAGATAGGACTTGTAAAGTTATATGAAGTAACCGGCAATAAAGCTTATCTGGCACAGGCAAAAGAGTTTCTGGAACGAAGGGGAAGGGAACCTAATTATTTCCTGGAAGAAGAGAAAAGCCCGGATTATAAAAGAATTTTTCCGGAGTTTGAAAATTATCTGCCCCTGTACTCCCAATCCCATAAGCCGGTTCGGGAGCAGGATACGGCTGAGGGCCATGCAGTACGGGCGGTTTATATGTACTGTGCCATGGCGGATGTAGCATATGAGTATCAGGATCAGGAGCTGTTCCGGGTATGTACGGCACTATGGGATGATATTACACAACGGAAGATGTATATTACGGGAAGCATCGGCAGTTCCGGAATCCTGGAACGTTTTACCACAGGGTATGATCTTCCCAACAACTGTAATTATTCGGAAACTTGTGCATCTATCGGGCTTGCGCTCTTTGGAAGACGAATGGCACAGATTACAAGGGACAGTAAGTATATGGATGTGGTGGAACGGGCATTGTACAATACACTTTTGTCCGGGGTTGCAATGGACGGACAGAGTTTCTTCTATGTAAATCCTCTGGAGGTGTGGCCGGATAACTGCCTTCCCAGAACCTCCATGGAACATGTAAAGCCGGTCCGGCAAAAATGGTTTGGAGTTGCATGCTGTCCGCCTAATATAGCAAGGACACTGGCATCAATTGGAGAATACATTTATTTTTATGATCGTTCTTCTGTCTGGATTAACCTGTTTATCTCAAGTGAGACAAGCATGGAGATAGAAGGGCACCCGGTTCATCTGAGTCAGAAAACAAGATTTCCCAATGACGGAAATATAGAAATTTTCATTGAGAATGAAGATGAAGCGGAATTTGAGTTGGCTATTCGGATCCCTGAATACGTGAAAAAGTATGACCTTATGCTGGATGGAATGCCGGTTGCGGCAAAAGTGCAGAAGGGCTATGCAAAAGTCATGATTTCAGGAAAAAATCCTTCGCTGGTTTATAAATTTGCACTTGCTCCCAGAATTCTGCGAGCCAACCCCCTGGTAAAAGAGGATGTTGGTAAGATTGCAGTAATGAAAGGTCCTGTAGTGTATTGCCTGGAAGAAGTGGACAATGGTAAAAATCTTCCGGCAGTATTTTTGGATCCGGAGCAGGAACTGCAGGAAAGCTATGAAGAAAATCTACTGGGAGGGACTACAATAATCCGGACAGCAGGGAAAAAAGTGACGACAGATGGGTGGCAGAGCAACGAACTATATAAAGAATCTGATCTCACAATGGAAAGTATACCGTTAATGTTTGTTCCCTATCCATACTGGGGGAACCGCCGTACAGGCGAAATGTTAGTGTGGGTGAAAGAGTTTATCTAAGGAGGAAGAAAGATGAAAAAAAGAAGCAGAGTATTAGGAGTTTTATTAGCAACAGTCATGGCAGCTGCAAGTATCGCAGGATGCGGAGGCAGCGCAGGAACAACGGAAGCCGTAAAAGAGACTACAGCAGAGACCGCAGCAGCGGATACGGAAGCGGCAGAGACTAAGGGAACGGAAAAAGCATCAGCTGAAACAGAAGCAGCGGATTCTGAAAAGGCAGCCACAGCTGCAAGTGCAGATGCTGCCGAACTGGAAATGTGGACCTTCGTGGAACTTCACGGAAACCATTTTCAGGATATGGCACAGAAATGGAATGAAGCAAATCCGGATCGCCAGGTCAGCTTAAACGTTAATGTACTTCCTTATGAAGACATGCATAATAAACTTCAGATTGCACTTCAGTCAGGAGAGGGCGCGCCGGATATCGTAGATATTGAGCTTGGTAAATTTGCCAACTTCTTAAAAGGGGAGCCTCAGTTAGAAGCTTTAAATGATGCAATTGACCCTTACAGAGAAGACATTGTAGCTTCCAGAATTGAACTTTACAGCAAAGATGGACAGAATTATGGTATTCCAAGTCATGTAGGTGCAACCGTTGCTTTCTACAACACAGAAATGTTAGAAGCTGCTGATATTGATTACACCACAATTAAAACTTATGCTGATTTAAAAGAAGCAGGTCTTAAATTAAAAGAAGCAACCGGCAAATACATCATTTCCACAGATACCAGTGCATTATGGCAGTTAAACGACCTGATTGCACAGCAGAAAAAAGACTGGGTAGATGAAGCAGGAAATGTAAATGTAAATATCCCGGAAGCACAAAAAGGACTGGAAACTTTAAAAGATCTCCAGACTGCAGGAGTCGCAACTACAATTCCAGGTGGCAACCCGGATACAGAAGAAGCTTACGCTTACTATAATGCAGGTGAAGTGGCATGTGCGATTATGCCAATGTGGCAGATGTCCAGATACACCAGCTATATGACGGATTTAAAGGGTAAAATAGCAATTGCTCCGGCTCCGGTTTTGGAAGAAGGAATGCCATCTTCAGTCGGCGGCGGCGGAACAGGTACCTGCGTTACAAACCAGTGCAGCGATGTTCAGCTGGCAAAGGATTTCCTGGCTTATGCAAAACTCAGCGTAGACGGCAATATTGGTCTGTGGAATAATCTTGGATTCGACCCATGCAACATGGATGTATGGACGATGAAAGAAGTAACCCACAATCCGGATAATGAATTTGTACAGTATTTTAAAAACAATCCTTTTGACGTATTAAATGAAATTAAAGATCAGATTGGCCTGATTAAATCTACAGAAGCTTATCCGGCAATCAACAGCACATTCAGTGCAACTACTTTAAATGCAATTTTTGACAGCGACCAGGACATCACTACGGCTCTGGAAGAGGCGCAGTCCCAGATCGAAAATGAATTACAATAGGTGTTTAAAAGACGCTGGGAGGCACTAGCTTTATGAGCTGTGACAGCTAAAAGCAGGGGGGCGTAGAAAGCTACGTTCCCCTGCTTTTGTAAAAAGGGATACGAATCATGCAGATGGTGAAAGGGGTAGAAAAATGAGTGGCAGGAAGACGGTACCGATACAACAGCAGGAAGAGAAGAAAATTAATTTTCGGAAATTATTATATTCCCAGAAAATAGCACCATATGTGTTCATACTTCCGTTTGTCTTAACGTTTTTGATATTTTGGCTGTTTCCGTTGGCAAAGGCCGGAGTTATGAGTTTCCAGGAGGTTCTGCCTGGGCAGACATCCTTTGTGGGAATTAAAAATTACAGTAAATTAGCAGGTGACCGGATCTTTAAAATAGCGCTCTGGAACAGCCTGAAATATATGATTGGGACACTGATCCTCTTAATACCGATTCCCATGCTGCTGGCATACATGATTAACAGTAAGCTGATGGCGGCAAAAGAAATGTTCAAATCCGTATTTTTTGTACCGATCCTCACCTCCATTGTGGTAGCGGGTACTATTTTCCGCCTGATGTTTGGCGAAATGGACTCTGCATTTATGAACAGCATTATGACTGCGCTGGGATTAGAGCCTGTAAAATGGCTGAAAAACAGTTTTACCGCATATGTGGCGCTGCTGTTTCTCGCCTGCTGGCGGTGGATGGGTGTCAATATGCTGTATTTTATCTCCGGGCTAAACGGCATTCCCACAGAACTTTACGAGTCGGCATCCATTGATGGAGCCACTTCTTTTAAGAAGTTTATCTATGTGACACTGCCTATGTTAAAACCGACCATAACTTATGTTCTTACGATCAGTATTTACGGCGGACTGGCAATGTTCACAGAAAGCTACATGCTGTGGGCAGGAAAGGATTCTCCTCAGAATATCGGTCTTACCATCGTTGGCTACCTGTATCGCCAGGGAATCCAGAAAAATGAAATGGGTTATGCGGCAGCAGTCGGAGTCATCCTGCTGGCAATAACTATGGTGATCAATATTGCGCAGCTGACGTTTTCAGGCATGTTTAAGAAGGAGGACTAATGGGATGGCACAGCAAAATGTGGGTGGAAAAACAAAAATTATATGGATGAAAATCATCTTATTCGTACTCTTTACGCTTTTGGCAATTGTCATACTGGTGCCCTTTGCCGCAATGGTGATTGCCAGCTTTAAAGATGGAAAAGAATTGATCCAGTATGGACTGAATCTGAAGATTGAACCGGCAAAGATGAGCCTTAAGAATTATGTTTATCTGTTTACCGGAGAGCACAGTTACTTTACCTGGTTTATCAACAGCGTGTTTTTAACCGTTGTACAGGTAGTGCTGACCCTGTTGGTGAGCGCCTGTGTAGGATACGGATTTGCGGCTTACAATTTCAAAGGGAAGAATTTCTTCTTTGTCTGCGTACTTCTGATCTTAATGGTACCATTCGAAATTCTGATGCTCCCTTTGTATAATCAGATGATCGGCATGAAACTCAGCAATACATATACCGGAATTGTGCTGCCTTTTATGGCAAATGCTTCCACTATTTTCTTTTTCCGACAATACCTGGAGGGGATTCCCAAGGAATTAATTTCAGCAGGGCGTGTGGATGGAGCAACTGAATATGGAATCTTTGCAAGGCTGATTTTCCCCATTATGAAACCGGCAATGGCTTCTATGGCGATCTTAAATGGCATGACTTACTGGAACAACTTTCTGTGGCCGCTGTTGATTTTAAGGGATGATAAGAAGTACACCCTGCCAATCGGTCTGAATACGTTATTGACACCTTATGGAAACAATTATGACCTGCTGATCGTGGGTTCCTGCTTCTCGGTAATTCCTATATTAATCCTGTTCCTCTGTTTTCAGAAATATTTTATAGAAGGTATGGTAGCGGGAGCCGTGAAAGGTTGATGGAGGATATGAATATGAATAAAAATGCAAAAATGATCATTGATAAAAGTTTTCGGATTGCAGAGATTGATCAAAGAATTTATGGTTCATTTATTGAGCATCTGGGAAGGGCTGTTTATAACGGAATCTATCAGCCGGGACATCCTTCAGCGGATGAAGAGGGATTCCGCAGGGATGTGCTGGAGCTGGTGAAAGAGTTACAGGTTCCGATAATCCGGTATCCCGGCGGGAATTTTGTGTCCAATTACTTCTGGGAAGACGGCGTGGGTCCGGTGGAACAGCGTAAGAAACGTCTGGAACTGGCATGGCGCAGCCTGGAAACCAATGAAGTGGGATTAAATGAGTTTGCTAAGTGGGCAAAAAAAGCGGACGCGGATATGATGATGGCTGTCAATCTGGGAACCAGAGGGATTGCGGATGCCTGTAATCTGCTGGAGTACTGCAATCATCCGTCGGGTACTTATTACAGTGACTTAAGAAGAAGCCACGGCGCTAAAGAGGCATATGGAATTAAGACCTGGTGCCTGGGAAATGAAATGGATGGAGAATGGCAGATCGGGCACAAAACGGCAGACGAATACGGACGTCTGGCTGCGGAAACGGCAAAGGCGATGAAACTGATTGACCCGTCTATTGAAATGGTGAGCTGTGGAAGTTCCTTTGTGGCGATGCCGACATTTCCAGAGTGGGAGGCGGAAACGCTGACACATACGTATGATTATGTGGACTACATTTCCCTGCACCAATACTATGGAAATACCATGAATGATACGGCTGATTATCTGGCACTGACCATGGATATGGAGCATTTTATACATACGGTTGTGTCCACCTGTGACTATATCAAAGCGAAGAAGAGAAGCAAAAAGGTTATGAATTTAAGCTTCGATGAATGGAATGTATGGTTCCACTCATCAGAGGCAGATGACGATACCATGAAGAACCGCCCATGGCAGAAGGCACCTCATCTGCTGGAGGATATTTATACATTTGAAGATGCGCTGATGGTGGGATTAATGCTGATTATGCTGTTAAAACATGCAGACCGCGTAAAGGTGGCATGTCTTGCACAGCTGGTAAATGTAATTGCACCGATTATGACGGAGAATGACGGCGGCGTGTGGAAGCAGACTATTTTTTACCCATTTCTCCATGCGTCCCTGTATGGACGGGGCACTGCGCTGAAGCCCATTCTGGATACGCCAAAACACGATACCATCGGTCATTGTGATGTTACGGATATTGAAACAGTGGCTGTGTACCGGGAGGAAGAGGAAGAGGTAACCATATTTGCGGTTAACCGGAATATTTACGAAGATATCACCCTGAGCTGTGACTTAAGAAGCTTTGTGGGATACGATATTTTAGAACATATTATAATGGAAGAGGGTGACTTGAAGGCAGTCAATACTTATGGCAGGGAACAGGTTCTGCCAAAGCACAGCAGTGAATCCGTAATGGATCACGGTATGCTGGAAACGAAATTACATAAGGCTTCATGGAATGTAATTCGGCTGGGGAAACAGGGAAGGTAATTGAGAGAGGAACGAGGAGGTTCGCAAATGAGAAAGAAACGATTGGTGAATGGGGCGGTTAAGGTAACTGCATCGGTACTGGCACTGGCTATGACAATAACATCCATACCTTTGCCGGGACCGGCAGGGACAAATAAGGTTTATGCAGCGGAGAAATCCACAGAAGCAGATAAATCCACAGAAACAGATGAATTTTTTATCGCACCTGATGGGGAAAGACCAAATAATGTAGCAGGGAGTGCAGACGTTTCCACCAGCTATATATCAGGCTGGGAAACCCTTACTGCAGTGAATGACGGGAAAATATCCAAGACTTCCCGGACAGGAAAAGAAGAAACGGGAGCATGTTATGGTTCCTGGGGGAATCCAGCCAAGCCTGCAAGTGAAACGCTGACATATACCTGGGAAAACGAAGTGGAACTGAACAGCAGCGGAATTTATTTCTGGTATGATGGGGATGAACCAACTTCCGGTGGAATTAAAATTCCGAAATCCTGTAAATATGAATATATGGATGCGGATGGCAACTTTGTAGAAGTTTCAAATGCCCGGGGACTTGGATGTCTGCCGGATGGATTTAATATAACGTCCTTTGATACGGTAAAGACAAAAGGGCTTCGGGTGACCATTGAAAAACAGAAAGCGGATGGCGATGGAGTCGGTGTAATTGAATGGGAAGCATACGGAAAGGTAATGCCTTTTAATATTGCGCCAAGGGCAGAGGCATCTGCAAGCATTAACCGTCCGGAAGATTTAGGCGGGGTAGATGCTTTAAATGATGAAGCAGAACCCACAGCATCGACGGGTTCAGGAGATGGACTGGTCTGGCACAGCTGGACAAATGAGGGACAGATGGCATACGTGCAGTACACCTGGCAGAAAGAAGCCACTATTGACAGCACGGAGATTTACTATTTCACAGATAATGGCGGTATTCTGATTCCGGAAAAGACCGTAGTGGAATACTGGGACGCAGCAGCGGGTGCATGGGCGGAGGCAGCCGTTGTCACCGATCAGAAACTGGATGCGTACAATGTAGTGCAGTTTGACCAGCCCATTAAGACCAATCAGTTAAGATTGACTATGACGCCCCAGGGCTATGGAACCACCAGTAATCATGCGGTTGGAATCAAGGAGTGGAAGGTTCTGGGCAATGCAGAAAAGCCAAGCGGCGAAATGGAACTTTCCAATGATTATTTTTATCTGAAGATTGGTAAATACGGACACATTGATGAACTGAAGATTCAGGGAGATCTGTACGATACCAACTATGTATTGAATGCTGAATATGCACCTACCCAGGGAGCGTCCAAGGAGCATCAGTGGATGGGTGAATTAATGTTCCAGACAAAATGGGAGGGCGAAGAGAACTGGACGGAATCCATGACCAGTGCCTCCGATAATGGAAGTAAAACTAGAAAAATTGAGCTAAAGGGTAATAAAGTAGAAGTTACTTATGAAAATGCCAAAGAAGAAAAGGGTATTAAGGACTTCAAACTGGTAGAGACTTACGAATTAGTGGATGATCAGATCGTTTGGTCCATGACAGTTACCAATACAGAGGATAAGAACCTGATTATCGGAGACTTTGGTGTGCCGATGCCGTTCAGTGAGTTCTGGCCCGGCGGGACACAGGTTTATGAGACTTCCGTAGTGGACCACTCTTTTGTGGGACAGGATTCCAGTTATATCTATGCCAGCAGGCCAAGCGGCCAGGGCAAGTTCCTGCTGTTTACCCCGGATACTTCTACCGGAGCGGGATTTGAGTATCAGGACCACTGGAGGATCAATAACGGACATGCCGGTTCGGTATGGGCACAGGACCAGGGCGGCTGGGCAAATGGGCTGAATGTATTCTATATTCATTCCGATGTAATCAAGACCACCGGAAGCAGCTACCTGGAAAATACATCTCTCACACTGGCGCCAGGAGAAAGCAAAACATACACGTTTAAGTTTACCGGCGTTGACAGTGAGCAGGATATGAAG
>NZ_JAWYAJ010000127.1:0-16728 GCF_034124845.1 Robinsoniella sp. | reverse complement strand
AAGCTTGCACACTTACTGATATAAATGCCGCAGTGAATGCGGCGCAGGAGGGAAAGTGTGAAAGTAAACTTGCACACTTACTGATATAAATGCTGCAGTGAATGCGGCGCTGGAGGGAAAGTGTGAAAGTAAACTTGCACACTTACTGATATAAATGCTGCAGTAAATGCAGCACAGGAGGGAAAGTGTGAAAGTAAGCTTGCACACTTACTGATATAAATGCCGCAGTGAATGCGGCGCAGGAGGGAAAATATGATTTTAAAGACAAAACTTTTTGGGCATGTATATGCCTTCAAATCCCTGAAAGAAGTATTGGCGAAGGCCAATGAAGAGAAATCCGGGGATAAGCTTGCGGGACTGGCAGCAGAGACGGCAGAAGAGCGTGTTGCTGCAAAGGTAGTACTGTCTCAGATTACGCTTGAGGATTTGCGGAACAATCCGGTGGTACCTTATGAAACGGATGAGGTTACCAGAATTATTCAGGATGACTTAAATGAACCCATTTATAATGAAATTAAACGTATGACAGTTTCGGAATTACGGGAATGGATTCTGGATGAAGAGACTACGGGTGATCAGATCCGGCGTATTTCAAGAGGGCTGACTTCGGAAATGGTAGCGGCTGTTGCAAAGCTGATGTCCAATCTGGACCTGGTCTATGGTGCCAGAAAAATCAGGGTGACGGCGCATTGTAATACCACAATCGGGGAAGCGGGGACGTTGTCTTCCAGACTCCAGCCAAACCACCCGACAGATGATCCCGACGGTATTATGGCATCTCTGCTGGAAGGATTAACCTTTGGTGCCGGAGACGCACTGCTTGGACTGAATCCGGTAGATGATTCCGCAGAAAGTGTTACCCGGATTCTGAAACGTTTTGAAGAGATTAAGCAGAAGTTCCAGATACCTACTCAGACCTGTGTTCTGGCACATGTAACCACCCAGATGGAAGCAATTAAGATGGGAGCTCATACCGATCTGATTTTCCAGTCAATTGCAGGATCAGAGCTTGGGAATACGGCTTTTGGATTTAATGCGGCTACCATTGAAGAGGCACGCCAGATGGCGCTGACCAGGGGAACAGCCCAGGGACCAAATGTAATGTATTTTGAAACGGGACAGGGTTCTGAACTGTCATCGGAAGCGCATCATGATGCGGATCAGGTGACGATGGAAGCCAGATGTTATGGATTTGCACGCCATTTTTCACCGTTCCTGGTAAATACCGTTGTGGGATTTATCGGACCGGAATATCTGTATGATGGACGTCAGGTAAACCGCGCCGGGCTGGAAGATCACTTTATGGGGAAATTGACCGGGATCTCCATGGGCTGTGATGCATGTTATACCAACCACATGAAGGCAGACCAGAATACCATTGAGGATCTGTCGGTATTGCTGACAGCTGCGGGATGTAACTATTTTATGGGAATTCCTCACGGCGATGACGTTATGCTGAACTACCAGACCACCGGTTTTCAGGAAACAGCGGCGCTTCGGGAAATCTATGGGCTGACTGCGATTAAACCTTTCCACGAATGGCTTCTGAAAATGGGGTATGTGGATGAAAGAGGAAGACTTACGAAAAAAGCGGGAGATGCCTCTACACTGTTCTAGAACGTGCCTGAAACATGCTCTAAACAGGCTCTGGATAATTGATGCAGTACCGCAGACATGTCCGCGGTATGCAGGGGGTATAAATAATTTTTTGGTTTGACAAGGAGGAAAACAAGCGTGAAAGATGAAGAAATAAGGTCCATGGTGGAAAAGGTTCTGGAGCAGATGTTAAATACAGGAAAAGCTCCGGAACCCAAACGCTCTGAGGTCATACAGACAACGGCAGATAATTTGATAAAACAGGCTCCTGAAGATACGGGAGGATGTCTGGAGGACATTACGAAAGTCGATCTGCGTAAGCAGCTTCTGGTAAAGGATCCCAAAGATGCAGCCGGATATCTGGCTATGAAAGCAAAAACGCCGGCTCGGCTTGGCATAGGAAAAGCAGGTGCCAGATACCGTACAGCAACCATGCTTCGTGTCCGGGCGGACCATGCGGCAGCCCAGGATGCGGTGTTCAGTGATGTATCGGAAGAGTTTATTAAAAAATGTGATTTTGTATTTGTACAGACACTTTGTAAAGATAAGGATGAATATCTGACCCGTCCGGATCTGGGACGAAGATTTCCAAGCGAAGCACTGGACGTCATCCGCAAAACCTGCGGCAGTCATCCCAAAGTGCTGGTGATTGTAGGGGATGGCTTGTCTTCTTCTGCCATTGAAGCAAATGTGGAAGATATGATACCGGCGATCCGCCAGGGACTGCAGATGCATGGCATTACCCTGCCCCCTATATTATTTATTAAATATGCCAGGGTTGGAGCTATGGATGCTGTAGGTGAAGTGACGGATGCAGATGTAATCTGTATGCTGGTAGGAGAAAGACCGGGGCTTGTAACAGCGGAATCCATGTCTGCATATATTGCATACCAGCCAAAACATGGACTGGCGGAAGCAAAGCGTACCGTAATCAGCAATATTCATAAAGGCGGAACGACAGCAGTAGAAGCAGGTGCACACGCAGCTGAGCTGATTATGAAGATGCTGGAAAAGAAAGCAAGCGGGATCGACTTAAAATAAAGAGGTCGGAGTTATTGCGGTCAGGGTGTGTTTAAAAATCCATCCTGCATTTTGAAAAGGATATATGGTTGAAAGAAAATTATGAATTGAAAGGAAGCCACGGTGTGATTCTTTCAACCGGATTTATGGTGGCAGTATAGCAGACAATTCTGCTATATGCAGCGGGTATAAAAATGAAAAATGATGAATTACGGCCGAATATCCTGGCAATACGGATTATATCAAATGTCAGTGATGACCTGGTCAAGTCCCTGGGGTTAGATCAAAGACATAAGAGTCTGGGGATTATAACGGCTGATATGGATGATGTAACTTATACGGCACTGGATGAGGCAACAAAGGATGCAGATGTGGATGTAGTCTATGCGAAATCCATGTACGCAGGTGCCGGAAATGCTTCTACCAAACTGGCAGGGGAAGTAATCGGCATTATCGGAGGACCCAGTCCGGCAGAAGTCCGAAGCGGCTTAAATTCCATTATCAACTTTATGCAGCATGGAGCCTGCTTTATAAGTGCAAATGAAGATGATTCCATCGTTTACTATGCACATACGGTATCCAGGACAGGTTCCTATTTGTCCAAGATAGCTGGAATCCGGGAAGGAGAAGCCCTGGCTTATCTGATAGCGCCTCCCCTTGAAGCAATCTATGGTCTGGATGCTGCGCTTAAGGCGGCTGATGTAAAGCTGGTAACGTTATACGAACCTCCATCAGAGACGAACTTTGGCGGCGGGCTGTTAACCGGAAGCCAGTCAGCCTGCAAAGCTGCGTGCTCTGCATTTGCCCAGGCAGTGCGGTCCGTAGCGGATGCGCCAAAGGAATACGAATAAGAGGAGGATTACAATGGAATTAAGAGATAAGGACCTGATATCCGTTCAGGAGACAAGGAATCTGTTAGCGGAAGCGAAAGATGCACAGAAAGAACTGGCACGAATGGATCAGCAGCAGATTGACCGTATTGTTAAGGCAATCAGCGATGCAGGTGCAGGCAGCGCAGAGCATCTGGCGAAAATGGCAAACGAAGAAACAGGTTTTGGCATCTGGCAGGATAAGGTGATCAAGAATCTGTTTGCATCAAAAGTAGTTTATGATGCAGTTAAAAATGAAAAGACAATCGGGATTATTCACGAAGACAGAGAAAGAAAAGTATGGGATATTGGTGTTCCGGTTGGTGTGATAGCCGGAATTATACCATCGACCAATCCCACTTCCACCGTAATATATAAGGCAATGATTGCACTGAAAGGTGGAAATGCCATCGTATTTTCCCCCCATCCGGGTGCCAAAAAGTGCATTTTAGAAACCGTTAGGATCATAGCAGATGCAGCGCAAAAAGCGGGCTGCCCCAAAGGAGCAATTTCTGCCATCAGTGTACCTACGATGGATGCAACCAAGGAACTTATGAGCAATGATAACACTTCTCTGATTCTCGCTACCGGCGGCGGTGCCATGGTAAAATCCGCCTATTCTTCCGGAACGCCGGCAATTGGTGTAGGTGCAGGAAACGGTCCGGCATTTATTGATAAGAGTGCCGATGTAAAAAAAGCCGTACAGCGAATTTTGGATTCCAAGACATTTGATAACGGTACAATCTGTGCTTCCGAGCAGTCAATCGTTGTGGAAAAATCCATGGAAGATAAGGTTGTGAAGGAATTGAAGGAACAGGGCGCCTATCTTATGGATGAGGCTCAGACAAAACAGCTGGGACAATTTATCTTAAGGGCAAACGGAACTATGAATCCCATGATCGTAGGAAAAAGTACAGCGCAGATTGCACAGTATGCAGGACTGACTGGAATTCCTTCCACAGCAAAAGTTTTGGTGGGAAGAGAGACAAAGGTTGGAGATGGTGCACCTTACTCCAGAGAAAAACTGGCACCAATATTAGGTTTGTATGTGGAAGAGAATACGGACAGGGTATTAGAGCGCTGTATTGAAATTCTGCACATGGAAGGTGCAGGCCACACGTTCTCTATGCATGCAGAAGATGAAGGACTGGTGCGTAAATTTGCACTGCAGATCCCAGCTTCCAGATTCCTGGTAAATACCCCGGGAGCCCTGGGAGGAATCGGAGCGACGACCGGACTGTTTCCGGCATTGACTCTAGGCTGCGGGGCAGTGGGCGGAAGCTCTACTTCCAATAATATCGGTCCCCTGGATGTGATTAATATTAAAAGAGTCGCATTTGGAACAAAAGAGCTGGCAGAGATCAGGAGTGATTCACAGGCAGCAGGCGGATGTGAAGGTTTGAGATCCGGTCTGGGATTGAGCCAGGAAATGATAGACTCTATTGTGGATAAAATTATGAAGGAACTTATTTAGAATCGTTTTCAAACAATTTTCAAACACGTTCTGAAGCGATGTAAAACCGATGAATGAATATGAGCGGTTTGTAGGATAATAATACGGAGCACTAAAGTGTGTTTTAAAATTGCTTTCTGACAGCTGTGCGTTACAGTTTGTGGGAGATTTGTCCCGAATGAAGAGCGCATAGCGGGAATGTATCCTGAATTCGGGGCAAATATACCGCAAAGTGGGGCGTGCAGATGGCGGGAATGAATTTTAAAATACGTCTAGTAAGATTATGAAATAATAACTAAATCAAGAGCATGAAATCAAACATGTACAATTACGGAGGTAATGGAAATGGCTAATACAAATGCATTAGGTATGATTGAAACAAAAGGACTGGTTGGAGCGATCGAAGCAGCAGATGCTATGGTGAAAGCGGCAAATGTAACACTGGTAGGAAAAGAATCCATTGGTGCGGGTCTGGTAACGGTTATGGTCAGAGGTGATGTTGGTGCGGTAAAAGCGGCTACAGATGCAGGAGCAGCAGCAGCAGAGCGCGTGGGAGAACTGGTATCCGTGCATGTGATTCCCCGTCCACACACAGAAGTAGATGTTATTTTGCCACATCAGGTTGAAAGAGCGGCAGGTACCTTTTCCGACGAGGCCTAATAGCAATGGAAGAATCAAGAGACAAAATCCGCAGAATCGTTACCGCGGCAGTCAGTCAGGCAGTAAATGGAAAACCAGAGCATATGACCCATTTAAGAGGAGACGAGCTTGTATTCAAGGACCATCCGCGCATTGCGTTCAGAGGGGCAATTGACTCTCTGGAATCAGAAATTATTTTATTTCAGACGGTAACGGAAAAGAAGCATCTTCACAGGCTGACACAGGATCTGGAAGAAATAATCAAAACCATACGGTGGACACTCCGGTGTGAAGTATCAGGAGAACCGGTGGGAGAGATCGTGATGCAGGGATTGAATACCGATGAAATGCGGGCACATTCCCATCATCCTAGCCAGTACTACGGAATGAAACATTTCCTGCCCACTTATCAGCATGGTGAAGTGGTGGCATATTTAAACCGCCTTCGCACAAAAGCCAGAGAAACGGAACTGGCGGCATACCGTGCTTTTAAAATGGAATCCGGTGATGTGGAAAGGGAAGATATTATCCGGGTCTTAAACAGGCTTTCTTCTCTCTTCTGGATTCAAATGTTTAAATACCTGACTGGAAAATATGATGAACCAGGTTTGAACAGCTGTGGTATAAGTAACAGCGATGGGTCAGGTGCGAAAGAAAAAGTTTGAAAGAAAATCGCTTTCAAACTACTTATTAAGTTTGAAAGAAAATTAAGATATAGAAAGGGTGCCATGATGCGATTCTTTCAAACTGTTTTATTATGGCAGTATTGCAGGCATACCTGCAATATGCAGCGGGCATATATATGAATGAACTTGTAGATAACATTGTTGAAGCAGTGGTCAGGGAACTCCGCCAGAAACTCATGGTGGAAGTGGAGGCTTCCGGCAGGCATGTGCATTTATGCAGGGAGGATGTGGACGCGTTATTTGGGAAAGGCTATCAGCTTACCAGAGTACGTGACCTGTCTCAGCCCGGGCAGTTTGTATGCCAGGAGCGTATATCCCTGACAGGACCAAAAGGGACGTTAAAAAATGTTGTAATCCTGGGTCCGGAAAGAAAAGAGACTCAGGCAGAAATCTCTATGACCGATGGGCTGGTGCTGGGGATCAAGGCTCCGGTACGTCTAAGCGGAGATATTGCGGGGACGCCGGGAGCGGTGTTTGCCAATGGAGACAGGCAGGTCACGAAAGACAAGGGCGTTATCGTGGCAAAACGCCATATGCATATCACACCTGAGGATGCCGAACGTTTCCAGGTCAAAGACGGACAGGCACTGAAAATTAAAGTATTTGGCAGCAGGCCGGTTATATTTGAAGATACCATAGCCAGAGTCAGTAAGGACTTTGATACGTATGTTCATATTGATTATGACGAAGCCAATGCCTGTGGGTTTGAAAAGGGAACTTTCTGTAGAATTGTTCACTAGAGAGAAATTGCTCTGAGGAAGGAAATGCCTATGGATGAGAAAGTTTTAATAGAAGAAGTGATCCGGGAATTAAAGAGAAAAATCGGGCAGGACTTTATGAAAAAGGATACCGTCAGATCAGCTATGGTTTTGGGCGTTCTGCCCCAGAGCGAAGAAAAAGCTTTGAAAGCCGCCTATCAGATTGTTCCGTTTTCGGAAGCAGAAAGCTGTGATATTTATGTATTGGCTCAGCTGCCGATCAAATTAATGGCTGATCTGGTTCTGGGCATTCCATCCGAACCCCAGGCAGCATGTATCTTACGGGCTTTACTGGAAGGAAAACGGGTATATCTCCTGGAGTCCGGACTGGAATACCGGAGATACAAAGAGACAGCGTATAAGACGTTGTATCATCTCTACCAGGAATATGAAGCTGCGGTGAAGCGCTATGGAATAGAACTGATCAGCTACACGTCTGAAATTGTTAAAGAGAACCGCATACAGTCCAGACCGGAAGCAGAAGATTATGTGGATTTAAGCAGACTTCGCCTTCTGCGGGAATCAGATCTGATCAAAGTACGGGGAACCGGAAGCATCACAGTATTGCTGGGTCAAAATACAATTATTACACCGCTGGCTAGAGACTACATTGCGAATCACAATCTGGCGGTTATCAGAAATTAAGGGGTGAGGGTTTGGAAATTGGCAAGGTAATAGGAAATGTCTGGGCAACGAAAAAAGATGAAGGGCTGGGCGGGCAAAAGCTATTGGTCATCGATATCATGAAGCGGTCCAGGCAGGAGGACGAATCTTTTATCGTTGCAGCCGATATAATCGGAGCAGGCGTTGGTGATCTGGTGCTTGTCTGCCGGGGAAATCCCGCAAGGATGGTAGTCGGAGACGGCAAGACGCCGGTAGATGCAGCAGTAATAGGAATTATAGATTCACTGGATATCCAGGAATCTGAAAATAACAATGGAGGTGTTCAATATGGGCATCAATGAGATCATTATCTATATTATGGTATTTTTCGCCGCATTAGGCGCGTTAGACCGGATTATCGGCAACCGGTTCGGCCTTGGAGAAAAATTTGAAGAAGGTATTATGGCGATTGGCGCCCTGGCAGTATCCATGGTGGGTATTATTGCACTGGCACCGGTGATTGCCAATCTGTTAAAACCGGTGATTGTACCGCTGTTTGGATTTCTGGGTGCTGACCCGGCTATGTTTGCAGGATCAATCCTGGCAAATGATATGGGAGGGGCGCCCCTTGCCGAAGCGTTAGCCCTGGATCCTAATGCAGGAAATTTTGGAGGGTTGATCGTTGGGGCGATGTTAGGACCTACAATTGTATTTACCATTCCGGTTGCCCTTGGTATTATTGAAGAATCAGACCGGAAATATCTGGCGACAGGTGTTCTGGCTGGTGTTATAACCATTCCCATCGGTTCCTTTGTAGGAGGGCTGGTTGCAGGATATTCCATTGGAATGGTACTGCGTAATCTGATTCCGATTATTATCTTTGCACTTCTGATTGCACTGGGACTCTGGAAATTTGAAAATGCCATGGTCAAAGGATTTACTTATTTTGGTAAATTCGTTGTGGCGGTTATTACCCTTGGTCTGGGTGTGGGCATTATAGAGCAGCTGACGGGTATCGTACTGATCAAAGGAATGAATCCTCTGAGTGAAGGATTTACCGTAGTTGCAGATATTGCAATTGTTCTTGCCGGTGCGTTCCCGCTGGTTTATGTGATTACAAAAGTATTCAAAAAGCCGCTGATGAAGCTTGGAAAAGTTCTGGGAATGAATGACATTGCAGCGGCGGGGCTGGTAGCCAGCCTTGCAAACAGTATTCCTATGTTCGGAATGATGAAAGATATGGATAACCGGGGCAAGATCCTAAACGTGGCATTTGCCGTTTCTGCAGCTTTCGTTTTCGGTGATCATCTTGGCTTCACTGCCGGATTTAATTCTACTATGATTTTCCCAATGATTATTGGAAAACTGGTGGGTGGCATTACGGCAGTGATTGTAGCGGTATTTATTGCTAACCGAACCTTAAAAGAGGACCACACTGAACGTGCTTAGGGTTTCAAACAGTTACGAGAAATGATAGAAGGAGAATGCCGCCAATGGATATTAATAAAGAATCAATCGAGCAAATGATCGCCCAGATTCTGGCTGAAAAGTTAGGCCAGATGGGGCAGCTGTCAGGCGATAACAAGAAGCAGACCGCCGGAAACATCATTAAGGTAAAAGTACCGGATATTAAAACAGAATCCTCAGACCGCCTTGATACCGGAAAAGCAGCCGACCAGGTTTATACACATGACCTGTTTACCTTATCAGAAAGTCCCAGACTTGGATGCGGAATTATGGAGATGGAGAAAACCACTTTTGACTGGACTCTGAACTACGATGAAATCGACTATGTAATCGAAGGTTCCCTTACGATTATAGCCAATGGAAAAAGTGTAACGGCGGGACCGGGTGAAATAATACTCATCCCCAAAGGTTCTAAGATTCAGTTCTCGGTGCTTACAAGTGCCAGATTCCTGTATGTGACTTATCCGGCGGATTGGGCAGAGCAGGGTTGAACAGGTGTTAGAATGGACCGGAGAGACATATTTCTGGAAATGCAGACTCACCTGATGGAGGATGAAAATCCTTCCGTTTATTTGAATGAAATGCATGAAAAGGGTATGCTTTGGGAGTATCCCTTTCAAATGCTTCATAAAATGCGGGATACCGAACAGTCCCCCATATATCATCCGGAAGGCAATGTATGGATTCATACCATGCAGGTTATTGATGTGGCGGCAAAAGTAAAAAAGCGGAGCCGGGATCCACGGGTATTTATGTGGGCTGCACTGCTTCATGACATCGGAAAACCGGCTGTTACTAAGATGAGAAAGGGCAGAATTACTTCCTATAATCATGACCAGGAAGGTGAGAAACTGGCGAGGGATTTTCTCTCTTATTTTCTGGAAGATAAAACATTCATCGAAAAAGTATGCGGATTAGTACGTTATCATATGCAGATCTTATTTGTAGTGAAAGGACAGCCGTATGCAGATTTAAAAGGAATGAAAAAGAGGACAGACCTGCAGGAAGTGGCTCTTTTGGGATTGTGTGACCGGTTGGGCAGGGATACGCAAAACAAAGAAGAGGAAGAAAAAAATATCATGCTTTTTATTCAGAAGTGCAAGGAACAGGGCAGTATTTCCGGATAATAAGTAAATCTTATTTATAATCCGGCCAGCACTGCATTCGGTTTCTGGCTGGATGGAGTACTAGTTCCGGTTTAAATACAGAAAGAAATCAGGAGGTGTACCGTGCAGACTTTTTATGTGCGGTACACCTTTTATAATAAGTAAGGTATATTTTTTACTTTGTGTGTTGACAAACAGGATGAGCAAAGGTACAATAATTTAAAAGAATTTAAATTTATTTAAAAATTTTAAGGACAAATATAAATCAGCTTAAGCTATTTCTTTTAATGAAATGCGCATTTTGCGTCACAGGAGGTATTTATGAGGATAAAAGCTAAGGATATTGCAAAGGATCTGGGCCTTTCAACGGCTACGGTTTCCCTGGCAATTAACAACCGTCCGGGGGTAAATGAGGATACCAGAAGGCGGGTATTGGAATACCTGGAGAGTAAGACGGCAGAGGATGAGGCAGCCGGGGGGAATGAGAAAATTATCCGTATGCTTGCATTTCTGGAAGACAGGCCATATTGGGACAGCTCGGAGAATACCAGGACTTACATAACGTTTGAACAGGCGTCCAGGAGGGCGCGGGAATGCGGCTATAAAATGGATCTGGTAACAGTGATCCGGGGGAAAGATGATATGGGCAGTTTTCTGGAAGAATGTATCCGGGACAATGTGGCAGGGGTATATGTAAATGCGGCTTATATGGAAGAGGAAGATTATGCCTGCTTCCGGAATTTTAAAAAGCCCTTTGTTGTATGTGACCAGGATTTTAATGATCTCCATACGGACAATATTATGCTGAATAATCATCAGGGGGTTATCATGGGGCTGGACTATCTCTATGAGAACGGGCATCGCGATATCCTGTATTTTCGCAATACAAATAATTTTTACAATATGTATGAGCGCCGGGAAGCTTTTAACCGGTTTATGGAGAAAAAGGGATTACAGAGCAGAAGAAATGAGAGAATTGTGGATATCGGCGGCGGAACCCAGGAAGCATTTGAGGGGATGCAGCGTTATATTGAAGATAAAAAGCATATTCCAACGGCGATCTTTTCCGAAAATTATGAGGTTACCATTGGGATCAGCAAAGCCCTGGAGAATAACGGATATAAAATACCGGAGGATATTTCAATTGTGGGGTTTGATACCATTCCCGATACTGCGCTGATGGATTATCAGCCTACCTGCATCTGTGCTTTGCATGACAGAAAAGCTTATGTATCCATTGGCAGGCTTCTGGAACGCATCGAAGGGGATGCGGATGAATCCGTAAAGATCTACGTAAATACAGAACTGATCATCGGAGACAGCGTCCGCAGCATATGATCTGCGGATCAGGAGTTTTGTATTGACAATAATTATAAAGTATAGTAGTATAAAATATAGCAGAAAGTAGAGGAAGGGATAATGGCAGCAATAGACCTGATCGTATTAGGAATGATAAAACAGACCCCGCAGAGCGCTTATGATCTGCAGAAAAATGTGGAGTACCGGAATATTTCCAGATGGGTAAAAATCAGCACACCATCCATATACAAGAAAGTAGTTCAAATGGAGGAAAAAGGCTATATTAAAGGAAAGGTAACGAAGGATGGTAAGATGCCGGAGAAATCTGTATATGAGATTACTCCCGAAGGTGACGTGTATTTTGAAAAGCTGATGGAAAAAACGGCAATGCAGTCGGTAAGTATTTTTCTGGATTTTAATGCTGTTATTATGAACCTGGATTTTCTGGAATCTGCGAAAAGAGAAGAATTACTGGAACATATCCGGGAAGGAATCTCAGACCTGAAAACGGTAATAGGAGAAAATACCAATAAGAGAACCCATATTCCAATGACAGGTCAAACAATATTGGAACAACAGTATCTGATGGCATCTTCCATGGAAGAGTGGATTTTAAAATTCATGAGTGAGTATCTGGGGCCTGCAGATGGCAGGAATGAATGATCAAATAAGCAGAGTATTGTAAGTACAAAGGAGGTAATCTAAAATGCATGAATCAAGATGTGGTGTCTGCTGTAATTCTTGTGAAAGAAAGGATAAAGTGGGATGCAGGGGATGTTTGAATATGGAAGGGCCATTCTGGGGCGGAACCTGCGGGGTAAAGAGCTGCTGTGAGAAAAATAAATATGATCACTGCGGCGTCTGTCCGGATTTCCCATGTGATATGTTATCCAGCATGGGAAAAGAAGAAGGATTTGATCCTTCCGTCAGACTGGACAAATGTAGAGAGTGGAGCGGTCAATAATCCATTTGTCTATGGTTCCAGTAATTCCAGATAATCCCCATATCCCATTTGCTCCATCTGGGAGCGGGGAATAAACTTCAGGGAGGCGCTGTTGATACAATAGCGAAGCCCGCCTTTTTCTTTGGGACCGTCAGGAAATACATGTCCCAGATGGGAATCGGATGACTTGCTTCTAACCTCGGTACGGAACATACCGTGGGAAGTATCTTTTATTTCATCAAGGCTATGACCTTTAAGCGGCTTGGAAAAGCTGGGCCAGCCACAGCCGGATTCGAATTTATCCGCAGAAAGAAACAGCGGTTCTCCGGTGATGATATCTACATAGATACCGGGCTCAAAGTGATCCCAGTATTCATTTTGAAAGGGAGGTTCCGTGGCATTATGCTGCGTGACTTCATATTGCCGGGGTGTCAGCTTTTCTTTCAGAACAGCTGGCTCCGGCTTTTTATAGCGCTTGTCCTCTTCCGGCTGCCGGTTTGGTTTTGCTGTGGCAGCCATTTGAAACAGTGCAGGATTAATATGACAGTATCCTCCGGGATGGTTGTCCAGATATTTTTGGTGATACTCTTCAGCCCGGTAATAGTTTAAAAGGGGCTTGCATTCCACGGCCAGAGGCTTGCGGTATTGTGATGCCAGATCAGCCAGAGATTGTTCAATGATTATGCGGTCATCGTCGCTGGTGTAGTAGATTCCGGTGCGGTACTGGGTCCCGATATCATTGCCCTGGCGGTTGACACTTGTGGGATCAATGGTTTTATAAAACAGCTCCAGTAAAAAGGAAAGAGGTGCAAGGGACGGATTGTAGACAACATGTACTGCTTCCGCAAATCCAGTGTCTCTGTGGCATACGTCCTGGTAAGTGGGATGCGCTACATTTCCGTTTGCATATCCGGTATCCGTTGATAATACTCCGGGAATACAGCTGAAATATTTTTCGGTGCCCCAGAAACACCCTCCCGCGAAATAGATTTCTGATTTTGTTTGCTTCATAGGAAAGGACCTCCTTTTTTGATAAATACAATAAATACAGACAAGTTATAAATATTAGTATGGCAGATTCTGCCGGTAAATATTATGGTATTTTAAAAATGAGTGGCTGGATAATACGATATTAATTACGATTCGGAGTGTGTTACCCTATTGATTTTTTCACCGGATTCGCATATAATATATTATTATATTTGAGAATTGCAGCATGTTAGAATTACAGCATGTAAACATTATAGCATATAAAATTTACAGCATATAAGAATTTTAGCATAATATATATTTACAACAACATTTTTAGAAGATTTCAGGAGAGGGAAAAACGATGGACGACGCCGATAGCGACGCTGACCGACCTTTATTTAAGCATTTTAATCGGTTTACAAATAAATATAATGAAGATAATTTGAGACATAACCTGTATTTATAAAGTACAGGCTATGTCTCTTTGTGTATTTTTATAAGATTATGACGGAAAGGATGGGATATTTATGGAGGATTCGGGAAATGATGATGATTGTACCGTCGGATATCTAATTGTTCAATTAGAGTAGTAGCTCTGGATTTGTCAGAAAGCAATTTACAAACAGGGTTAGGAACAAAGAACATATCTGAAGGAGGATATTTTTAATGGATAGTAACAGTGTGTCACTTATAATTATTGTAGTTTGTATTATGATGTCTGCGTATTTTTCAGCTACAGAAACGGCGTTTTCCAGTCTGAACCGCATTCGGATTAAAAATATGGCGGAAAAAGGAAACAAAAAGGCAGCGCTGGTGTTGAAGCTGTCACAGGATTACGACCGTTTGTTATCTACAATTTTAATTGGAAATAATATTGTAAATATAGCATCGGCTTCACTTGCCACGGTACTTTTTGTGAAATTATTGGGGGAAGATCTGGGTGCCAGTATATCAACAATTGTTACCACGATTGTAGTTTTAATCTTTGGTGAAGTTTCTCCTAAGAGTATTGCAAAAGAGTCACCGGAAAAGTTTGCTATGTTTTCCGTTACCATATTAAATTGTTTTGTCTGGATTCTGACACCGTTTAATTTCCTTTTCCGCCAGTGGAAGAAACTGCTGTCAAGGCTGTTTAAGAATTCAGAGGACAGAACTATTACAGAGGAAGAACTGCTGACGATTGTAGACGAAGCAGAGCAGGAAGGCGGCATCGACGAACAGGAAAGCACACTTATACGAAGCGCCATTGAATTTACAGAAATAGAAGCAATTGATATCTTCACGCCCAGAGTGGATGTGGTTGGCATCTCAAGAGATGCAGATAAGGATGAGATTGCAGAGGTTTTTGCGAGAACAGGATATTCCAGGCTTCCGGTTTATGAGGAAGACATTGACCATATTGAGGGAATTGTTTATCAGAAGGATTTCCACAATCATGTTTATCATACCGGGGTGGAATTATCAACCATTATCCGTCCGGCGCTGTATACCACAAAAAATAAGAAAATCGGTATTCTGCTCAAGGAACTGCAGGCGGCGAAATCCCACATTGCAGTTGTAATTGATGAATTTGGAGGAACGGTTGGAATTGTAACGCTGGAAGATATTTTAGAAGAGCTGGTTGGTGAAATATGGGATGAACACGATAAAGTTGTTCATGAAATGGAACAGACCGGGGAGGATGAATATACGGTAATCGGCTGTATGAATGTGGAAAAACTGTTTGAAGAACTGGATATGGAACAGGAATTTGAAGTGGTGTCTGTCAGCGGCTGGGTAATGGAGGAACTGGACCGTATCCCAAAAGAAGGAGACCGTTTTTCCTATAAAAATCTGGAAATAACCGTACTTCAGATGAAGGAACGGCGGGTTGAGAAGGTCCGGGTTAAGAAAATATAGAAGGTGAGGCTTCCAGATGTGCGGAAGATATTATGTTGACGATGATACAATTAGGGAAATAGAAAAAATAGTCCGACATGTGGAGCAAAAGCTCTGTAGAGAATCTGGAACTGGGGATATCTTCCCCACATCCAGGGCGCCTGTGATTGTTGGTAAGGAAGCAGAGTTTGCGGAAGAATTTTTTGGGTGGGGATTTCCCGGGTATGATAAAAAGGGTGTCATCTTTAATGCCAGGGCGGAGACGGCTTTGGAAAAGCGGATGTTTCGGGATAGTATTCTGGTCAGAAGATGTGTGGTTCCCGCCAGGCATTTCTATGAATGGGATGCACATAAGAATAAATATACCTTTCATCGGGAGGATGGGAAAATTTTGTTCCTTGCAGGATTCTATAATCTGTATGACGGACAGGAACGCTTTGTGATCCTGACTACCGATGCCAATGAGACAATGATGCCTGTACACAACCGGATGCCTCTGATTCTGGAAAGAGAAGAAATCGGAGACTGGATCTTCGATGATATCCGGGCAAAGGAAATCCTGCATCAGGTTCCGGCGCGTTTAAAAGGAAGTTCGGAGTACGTGCAGCAGACCTTGGATTTTGGATAGATTATCCATAAATTACCTGTTTACTTCCTGTTTCTATTCTTATAAGATAAAAACAGGAGGCGAACATATGTTTGATAAACTGATATTTCATGTAGATGTGAACAGTGCATATTTAAGCTGGGAAGCAGTGTACCGTTTAGAGCATTTGGGAGAAGTACAGGATCTGAGGACAATTCCTTCGGCAGTGGGCGGAGATGCCGCCATGCGCAGGGGAATTATTCTCGCGAAATCCATTCCTGCAAAGAAATACCGCATACAAACAGGAGAAACCATAGCAGAAGCCCTGGTGAAATGCCCGGATCTGGTACTGGTTCCTCCTGATTTTGATTTGTACGAAAAAGCGTCAGCTGCACTGATGAATATTTTAAGGGATTTTACCCCGGTTGTGGAGCAATACAGCATTGATGAGGCTTTTTTGGATATGACAGGTACTCAGGGATTCTGGGAAGATCCCAAAGAAGCAGCCTGTTCCTTAAAGGACCGGGTATATCGGGAACTGGGATTTACGGTGAATGTGGGAATTTCCAGGAACAAGGTGCTAGCGAAGATGGCGTCTGATTTTAAAAAGCCTGATATGGTACATACCCTTTTTCCGGAAGAGATCGCCTTAAAAATGTGGCCCCTGCCTGTGTCTGATTTATTCTTTGTGGGCAGGGCAACTACGAGAAAGTTACAAAAGCTTGGGATACGTACAATCGGGGAACTGGCACAGACGGATCTGCAGATTCTAAGAGACCATTTAAAAAAGCATGGCGAGGTGGTCTGGGCGTTTGCAAATGGGATAGACGTGTCGGTTGTAGAACCGGTGCAG
>NZ_JAWYAJ010000126.1:0-5959 GCF_034124845.1 Robinsoniella sp. | reverse complement strand
TTTCACCTTGCTGCATATCATTTTCACGAATTGGGCCATCCTGGGTTGCCTGCCATTTTTCATCTGAAATGCAAACTGGCACACCATCAACTTCCAA
This sequence comes from Robinsoniella sp., assembly GCF_034124845.1. NCBI lineage: Bacteria > Bacillati > Bacillota > Clostridia > Lachnospirales > Lachnospiraceae > Robinsoniella > Robinsoniella sp. Next base: position 5,862 of record NZ_JAWYAJ010000126.1, on the reverse strand, counting down.
CTGAAAGTACAGCGCAATATCTTCACCAAAGAGATTTCTCTCTCCATCCACACCGGAGCAGCTGCGATACCATCCATCCCCTAAGATCACCTGGACATCATTCTTTCCTTCTTTCACCAGCTCAGTTACATCGTAAGTTTGATAGGTCAGTTTTTTATTATAGGTATCGCTTCCCGGTGCAAGCACGAAGTCGCCCACCCTCAGACCGTTCAGATATGCTTCATACAGCCCGTGACAGGTGATGTACAGTCGCGCCTGACTTCCAAGGGGTGCCTTAAAAGTTGTCTGCAAATAACTGGCCGGCATATGTATACATGGATCACTAACCAATTCCGGATTTATCCACTTTGCCACAAACTGCGCAGCATCCAAAATACCCGCTTCGAAAAAAGCTTCCTCGCTCCATTCTCCAACCGTATCCGCTTCATCCCAAAGACGGACTTTCCAGCTTACCCGCTGCTTACTTTCCAGTACTTCACCAAAGATCACCTGCATTTTATTTGTTGATACTTTCCCGCTTTTCCAGATGATGCAACCATCTGATACCGCTTCTATTTCATATGCAGTCTGAGTAATTCCATCTTGGCAAATCCATGATAAAGACGGCTGTTTGATGTCAATTCCAAGTGGATTCACCAGGCGTTCTGTCTTGAGTTTAATTGCTTTCATTTAAATTTATACCTCCCTGTACCCTTAAGCGAATGACTCTTCTTCTGCTTCCGCCTGTGCTTTCTTCTCCTGAATATTTTGCTGCACCTCTACCATCTTCTCTTTGGATAATGGTGAAAATTTAAGTGCAGCCAATGTACAGATCCAACCAAGAATTGGCAGACCATAGGTCAATACCAACGCCATTATAAAGATTGCAGGTGTTCTGTTATCAGTTGGCTGTGGCATTACTGCTGTATAACCAATTACGGCCACACTTCCGGTAGCAATCGTTGCACCCAGGGAGGAAACCATCTTATCGACAAAACTATAAACACCTGTCATCGTGCCCGGCATATATTTACCGGAACGATCCAGTTCATAATCGATGATATCCGCCAACATGGCTCCGGTTGCCGTCGTCACACACATTTTACATCCATTTGTAGACAATGTCAGGACAAAGAAAACTATCATCAGTGGCATCACCTTTCCCACTGTCCAGGAAGATGTCACTCCAAAAAATACGATCAAAATAGCGGTGGTAATAATGCATAGGCGTGTCCACGTAATAATTGACTCTTTATTTCCATGTTTTCCGGCATAGCGTCCACCGTAAATAGCAAATATAATGGAAGGAAGCATGGCTGCCATATTGACAATGGTTGAAAGCTGCATATTACCGATAATGATTCCATATAACATGGTCGTGACAACTGCCTGCCCAGCCGTCTGCATGGCTAGTTTATCTGATGTTGCAGCAAAAATATAAGTCTGAAGGGCACGGTTGGTCTTAAGGATAGTAATCATATCTTTGATCTTTACTTCCTCCTGATTGCTCTTAGTACTGATTCCCTTAAAATTTTCCGTCTTATCTGCCGGTGAAACACCTATGCAGGCCAAAAGCTCCAGTATAAAGGAAACGGTTACTGCAAAAGTACAAGCTGCAGCCAACATCGGGGCGGTAAATTGATTTCCATATCTAGGTAAGATTCCAACTGTAATCCCCATAGATATACACATCGGGATGAAGTAGTTGTAAATAGTTGACCACACTCCTACTAATGGTCTTTGTTTCGGATCATTGGTCAGCACCGGTCCGATGACCTGACCAGCCATATTATTCATTGTGTAGCCAATAATGTACAGCATGTACACTAGAATAAAAGTAACTATGCCATGCCCTTTGTCGCTGAACCAATTGAACATCATGAATACTGCCAGAGTCTCAATCAGCCAGCCCCCAAACATAAAAAGACGAAGCTTTCCAAACCGTGTGTTCGTTTTATCAATCAATAACGCAATCAACGGATCAGTAATGCCATCAAAAATACGGGTACCTGTGATAATCATTCCAACCAATGCGGTTGCAACACCATATCCCACGTTTCCAACGTAGCTTGCATAACCGATTAGCATATAGAAACACATGGCCGCTCCGCTGTTGAGCTGCGCTAAGGCAATCTGCCATGTTTTTGCCCGACGATACTGTACACCATCGATGTCACTTTGTGTGTTTTTCTCTTTCTTGCTCATTTTTGTTCCCCCTCATTTCTTTTACTTTTATCGTTCCATTAAGCTTCCAAGCACCTGAAGGCTTTCCTTGGGATAACGTGTCTGAGTGCTACGGTCCACACCGATTAGACCAAATTTCATTCCATAGCCTTTCTGCCATTCAAAATTGTCTAAGAGTGACCAGTACATATATCCTTTCACCCGAATCCCATCGTCTATACAAGCCTGGATTCCTTCCGTCACTTCTCGGATAAATTGGCAGCGTCTGCTGTCATCTGCCGTTGCGATTCCATTTTCGGTAATTATCAAATCACCTTTGAATTCTTCTGCAACCTTACGAATTACGTTTGCAATCGCTAAAGGATAATCTTCATATCCCATCTGTGTCCGCAAACATTCATCTTTTGCCTGCGCACCACCGTTTTCATCAAAACGCTTTCTGGTATAACACTGTACGCCCAGAAAATCATCATCCTTAATGTATGGCAGGTAGTGCTTAAATTCCTCATCCCATTCTTTTTCAGCAAATGCCTCGCCACCGGGATAAGGCTGCATATCATGTAATGATAAGGTCAAGCCAATTTTCAGATGCGGACACGCTTCCTTCATTGCATCCCTTGCTGCTTCATGTGCTTTCATTACTAAAAGGTCACCCTCCGTTGTACACTGAGATACAAAGGTGTGAACATCCATGGGATTCTGTATGTCAAAGGCCTGCGCACTCTCCATCATGCTAAGCATCATGTTTTCTTTATTCATATTGATGCCAACTTGCACATCACTCTCTTTCGCTGCACTCTCTTTATCACCGATTTCTTTATCTGCATCTGCCTGTTGTCCTCCCATTCGCAGCACCATTTCTTTCATTAATGCCGCCAGCTGGAGACGCATATTTGCCTCGTTGATCGTGCAGACATATTCCATTTTATCACCCAGTTCACTGGCTAAACGCTTGCAATATGCAGCAAACTTCTCTACCACTTCCGGGTTTTCCCATCCGCCCTGACTGATTAACCATTTAGGTGACGAAAAATGATGCATGGTAACGATCGGTCGCACATGATTTGCATAGCAACAGTCCAACACATTACAATAATGCTTTACTTCTGCCTCATCCCACGAATCCGGTTCTGGTTGGATCCTCGCCCATTCTATTGAAAAACGGTAGGTATTAAGTCCTGCTTCTGCCATCAGATGAATATCCTCTTCATACCGATTATAATGATCCACTGCATCAAGGGACGGCTCATTAAACATAGAATGTGGTATCTGTTCCTGTACCCAATAATCGCTGTGTATGTTGTTTCCCTCCACCTGATGTGCTGCTGTCGCAGCTCCAAGCATAAAATCTTTTGAAAACATCATTTGCTTCTCCTCTCTACTCTAACCAAATTTGCTCTTACATATTGCTTTTCTCTTTAATCTGATTATATATACTATTTCATTTCCTTGTTTTCAAAATTTTGCTTTTTTGTTCAATATTTATCTATAATTATTTATCAACCATTTTTTGAACAAATTCACGAATTTTTAACTGTTTTTTTTCAGAATGTATAATATAATGAAAGCAAACGATAAGAGATTAGGAGCGAAGGATATGAATTTAAAATCAAATATAGATATAACAAAGTTTTTATTGGAAATTCAGAATTGCCAAGGTGAAGTGTATTATGAAACATCAGATGGAGACAGACTTAATCTTAGTTCTACTTTGAGCCAATATATCTTCTGTACGGTTGCCAGCCATTCCTATGATTGGAGTCAGGGATCGATTTGTTGTATGAGCAAGGAGGATTTTCCCAAACTCTCCCCCTATCTAGAAGAGAGCAGAGCGTAGCAGTTCAAAGTTCGCAAGTTTATATGCTAGAAAGGGGAATGTGTATTGAGTATCATAGAAAATCTAAAATTATTTCAAGAACTGATTTGTTGCAGCCATAATATATACTACTGGGCTTATACCGCTGATTTGACATTGCTTCATACAAGCTGTCCCAAAGAGTTTGCCATGGGTAATAATTATTCCTTACTAAGCCAGTCAACTTATCTGCTTAACTATGCCAAGACCGGTCATTATCCGCTCATTTTGGATACCTTTTTGAATTTTCTGTGGATTGCCGACTTTGAATGGGATGGCAACAGTTTGACTCATGTCCATGTCATTGGCCCAATTTTTACCGGAAAGAATTCTTACCAGCAGGTAAAAGAAAGTCTTAACCGGCACGATTTGTCCGTCCAAATCCGGATGGATGTACTAAGACAGCTGGAACAGGTTCCAATCGTACCTCTCAATCTCCTCTATCAGTATGCGATTATGCTTCACTACTGTATCACTGGAGAAAAAATTGCAATTCATCAACTACAGCATATTACATCAACAGATAATTCTAAGGATACGGAAAACTTATCCTCCAAATCAGATGAACACTGGGGTATCTGGGCATCAGAGCAGACATTTATTCAGATGATTCGGGATGGAAATCTCCATTATAAAGAAGCTTTAAATGTATCCCGCACCTTAAGCAGCGGTGTTAAATTTGATTCAGGAGGCCCTCTGCGCAATGCGAAGAATAATGTGATTGTCCTTTTGACACTTTGTTCTCGTGCAGCCATTGAAGGAGGTCTATCTCCTGCTGTTTCTTATACTATGCAAGATTATTATACCCAGAGAATTGAAGACTCCGGTTCTATTCCGGAAGCCTCAGTTCTTGTTGAAAACATCATGGAGGAATATGTACAAAAAGTTCGACAGGTACGGACCAATGCCAATATTTCCAGAGCTGTCCTAAGTTGCTGCGATTATATCACCATGCATATCACTGAAAAGCTAACCACTCAGTTTCTGGCATCGCGTGCGGGATATACCGAATACTATTTTTCCCGTAAATTCAAACAGGAAATGGGAAGTAGCATAAGTAAATATATCCATCAGGAACGGATAAAGAAGGCTAAGATTTTACTTAGCACAACAAATATGAGTATTATTGATATCAGTAATGAGCTCGGGTTTAGTTCGCGCAGCTTTTTTTCTGATACTTTTCAGAAGGTAACGGGGGAAACACCTGCGGGATATCGACGAAAAAATATGAAAATATAAAAAGAATGTAAAAGATTAAAGGTTGAATGACGGTCTGTACCTCTGTTGAATTATACGCTTATTTGTCGAACGATTTTAATTGTATGAATCTGTCGAATATGATAAATTTATATTGTATTAGCATCTTGTTAATATATTCCATAATCACGGCTACCCTCAATAGTCGTGAAAAGCTCCGGTGTCATCCCACCGGAGCTTTAACTTTACATTCCTATAAGCTTCTGTAAAATTGCCTCAAATTCTCTTTTGTACTTTCTTCCAGATATTTATCTTTTATTCCTTCCACTGCTCCCTGAATGCCATAAAGCATATTGATACACGCACCCGGGTCTTGCATGCGTACTCTGATAAATGCCTCTTCTGTTCCAATTTCCCGCAGCTGTTCTGCAGTTGTAATTCCTGCATCCACCAGCAGTTTCTCTAATACTTTTCCCACATTGGGCAGTTTGCCAAGATCGCTCATGATTGTCACCTCCATCAGGTATAACGCCTGCACTTAGTACTGCATCCAGCCAGAAACCAAACTGACAGTGCTGAATAGTTTGTCAGACTGCAAGGCGGAGGATGGAAGCGGAGTGGTTCCTCCGCTGACTGACGACAACGCG